>DYJK01000110.1 GCA_020723165.1 Melioribacter roseus
AATTTTTTAAAGAATAGCACACGGATAAAATCTGATTAAAACAGATTTACGCAGACTTGCTTGCTGCAAGCAAGTTTTTTATTCTCCTTCGGCGAACAAGTTTGAATAATTACTTTTGAGACAACCTCTACATTTTACTAAATACCGTAAACTAATCCGGTGTTGAAAAATGTAAACGCAGTTCCATCACCCCAGATGCTTCTCATATTTGCCACGAAATTAAAATTGTCAATTAGTCCGAGCATAACACCGAACTCCAATCCGAATGAAGCAAATGGATTTGAATAAAGCTCACTCCACTTATCAATTTTGGGGTAGTCTGGATTTGAGAAATCAGCATATTCAAAAATGTAATTTCTTTTTCTAATATTTAATCCCCATTCCAAACCAAAATATGGATTTATGTTATCGTGCCCGAAATAATATCTTCCGCCTATGGAGAATGGAATTAGTGAGTGGTTAATTATTTTTCTATTACGATTATAATTTATAAGTCCTTGTGTGTCTCCACCATTGTTCCATTTGTAGTATCCGCCGGATAAACTAACTGCTAATCGATCTGTTACAAATCGAACCGTGCTGAAACTTGAACCGAAACCGGTGCCGGAATGCTGCACTATGCCTAAGTTGGCTGTGATTAATGTTTTTTCTTGTGCCGAAAGGATTGAAGCTGAAATAAAAACTAAGATAAAAAGGGAAGACTTCATACTGCCTCCATATTGTTGGTTTGTTTTCAAAAAAGGATTTTTAACAATACGGTAAACAGTAACGCCGGGCGTTCCTCAATTTGTTGCTTGTAACATAAATTATGATTTGTTTAGATGCAATGCACAATTTAAGGGATGTGTAGCACAGATTTAAATCTGCGCTACATCGGTTCAAATGGATACTATTTAATCAGCAGCATCTTTTTTGTCTGCGTAAAATCAAGTTTTGAGTTTGCCGAAGGACTTACTCTTAATGTGTAAAAATAAATGCCGCTAGGCAAAGACTTACCGCGGTGAGTCTCAACGTTAAACTTTGCCCTATATTCGCCAGGCTGTTTAAATTCATTAGCAAGAATTGCAACTTCTTTCCCAAGTACATCATAAACTTTTAAAGAAACAAATCCAGTTTCAGATATCTGATAACCGATAATTGTATTTGGGTTAAATGGATTAGGATAATTTTGGTATAACACAAAATCAGTAGGTAATGTTTTTTCTTTTTCACTTTCTACACTAACAACTAAAGGAGTAGAACCAAAGGCGAGACTATCGTAAGGAAGTGATTTTAATATCACAGCTTTTTGTCTCATCCATTTTATGCTTTGTGCGTAATCATTACCAAGTGATGGAATTAATGCCATCATTACCCACTGTGTATCGCCGGGTGCAAATGTAAATGGACCTGAAAACATATTAAAACCTGAACCACCACCGGTATATTCTTTATACAGCCAACCGGTATCTGTTACTGGATCACCCGAAAGTGTGAAATTTGTTTTTTTGTTTGTGGTTGGATCAATTTTTTTTGTACCGTTTGGATAATAGCCCCTCGCAATATTCCAAGCTTCATCTTTGGAAAATGCTGGCAGCCACTTCGGGTCTCCAGCACCACCTCCAAAGAAAATATGATTTGCTGAGGAAGTTAAATTTTTATAATTAGTTTTTGTTCTACCTTTAAATATGGCACTATTCCCATTTGACGGAATAGTTGGGCCGTACAGTAATATATATCCCACTGCTGGTTCATATTCTGTTGTGAATGACCACAAATAACCTATATCTAATGCTGTATCAATAGCTGGAATATTGTAGACATTATTTGTTAAGTAAAAATCGATATCTGTCCAGAAAGAAAAGTATGCTGAATCTAATTGCTGGCTCCCTTTATTAATTATTGTCCACTCAAAAAAAACAGTGTTGGAAAAAATATCTAATGTATCAGGAAGGTTCCCTTCTCTTGCGTAGGTTAATTGCTGAATCTCTATTGGGAAGACGGGTAACGTCCCATAGTCATTATTATCGCTTATTGTAGTGGAATCAAGTGAGTTGAATGCAGTCCATAAAGTTTGATCACCAAATAATTTTGGTTTACCATTTGAATTAATTGGAGCTCCGAAATTTGTAGGCCATTCAGCATAATCAATATTCGATTCGTTATCAGCTCTATTGATTTTATATATTCTATATTTAATAGAATCCTCCGGTGTGTATTGCATTGCCGCTTTACCATTAATAATTGGACCCGGCGAAAAAACTGATGATAAATAGGGCTCCCACCACTGTACCATACCAATATGAACTTCATCATTTATCTTCCCTATAATCCACGGTCCTTGGTCATATATAATAGTTGAATCATTTGGAAGCTCCATCCAAAAACCGCCACCGACTCCGTTTATTTTTAAATTGCCGATGTTTTGTAAGTTAAGATGAATATTATTTATTTCTAAAATTTTATTGTTTACAGCAGTTTGGGAATAAATGATTTCACAAGACAATAAAATGATGATTAAAAAAGTATACTTTCTCATGGCAATTGTTTATTTAATTATTGATAATTTTTTTGCAATTCTTAAATTTTTAGTACTAAGAATATAAACATAAATACCAGTTGCGATATTCGACGCCTCTAATATTAGAGTATTAAGGCCTTTGTTATAAAATTTTTCAGATATTGTTGAAATTTCTTTCCCAAGTAAATCATACAACTTTATTGAAACATATCCACTTTCTTTAATACTAAAATTTATTGTTGTAGTTGGATTAAAAGGATTTGGGTAGTTTTGATACAAATAGTTATCGTAAATAGGATCTAATGAATTAGGATTTTCGAATAATTGTTCCTGATTAATTTTTTGTGGTATTATACTTACGCTATCCATATTTGAGAATTGAGAACTTTTGTAAAAATTTCGTTTCTTAACCTTATAATAAGCTATGCCTCCCTGACCAAAGTCGTATCTCGTATCCATATACGTAGTGCTGGCTGGTCCCAAACTTGCAATTAAATCAAATCCTTGTGGTGGTCCATTATAATAAGCATATCTATAAACATCTATGGCTGTCCAATAATCAGATATGTAATTATTATTCCAACTTAGAAATGGATGACCTGACAGTGGATAAACGTCTAAATTGATTGGTGCTGTTGGTTGGAATTTGTCAGTCTCTTGTTCACAACAAAGTGCTGGTACATAATCCCAAATTGTTAGTGTTGTATAATTAATATTATCCCCCTCATATAGGAATGTATTAGAATTGCAGTTAAAATGTACTACCAAATCTGGGGAGCCACTATAACTTTTTGATGTTCGTGTATCATAGATAAAAAATGCTAATACATATCCCGAAGAATTTTTTTTGCATATATTCTATATAATCCTTTTCCCATACCATTTGTTTTCCCTCTACGCCAGTACAAATAAGCAACTGGATTAGTGGTATCGTCAATTTGTACTGTTTGCCCAGTATAATCATTGTTTATAACAAGATTATTGTTGAAGTCCCAGTGTGAAGTATTTTCAACTTTTGACGATTGAATATAATATGAATCACCTTCTTGCATATTGTCCAAAATAATTTTCACTTCTCCTAAATACAGCAAAAGTTCTTGTGCAAAGCAAGTAACACTAAATAATATAGTAAATGATAAAATTAATCTCTTCATAAAGTATTCCTTTTTGCTTCTTGAATAAGGTAAGAAAAAGTGGAGAATTTTCAAATCATTTTTTTAAAGTAAGGGATATGTGGTGGTAATAAATTTTTAGTACTTATTTTTTCTCTTCAAAGAAACTATCCGGTATTCCTTTGTTGATTTTATAATTCGAGTAAGTGACAATTACATTACCGGAAAAGTTACTTCTGTTATTCCATTGTCTATGTTCATCCCGGTTGTTCTGCTGCTGTTGAGGTACCTCTTTTTTTGTCTCAGCCAAATCTGAATTAAGTGTAAATTTTATTTGCGAGGGAAGACCAAGGTTTTTGTTATCATAACCCAATTCTACTTTAGCAGTTCCGGCACGTTTGCCGGTAGTTTCAATTTTGCGAATAACCTTTTGTGATTGATCAACCCATAATGTAGTAAGAATAACATCAGCAGAATCGCTGTTCGGGATAATTTTAATTACATCCGTGTTATTTCCGTCTAATGATTCGGAGCGAACATATAAGGCGGTGTAATCACCTTTAAGAAGTTGTGCCGGGGAAAAGTTGATACTCTGTTTGGGCAGCATGGCAAAACCTTTTGAATCGATTTTCACTTTATCCGGCTGCTTAAAATAGATCTTTGCTTTAGAATCGGGCATTTTGACAAATTCAAAATCCAGTTTAATATTTACATCAACTTCGTAATCGTGTATTGCTTCAAATTTCTTTTTTACATCATCAAGTATTTTATCTGCATCTTTAGTTTGTGCAAAAGAATTAGAAATAAAAATTGATAAAATTACAATCATAAACTTTTTCATAATAACTTCTCCGTGATTCTTCAACTTAAAATATCTTTTTTGAGAAAGATGTAAGTTGTAATTAAATACAAACCAACAATGTGTCCAAGCAAAACCGAACCCGAACGCCATACATCGGCATAATCAACCGGGTCATCAAAAAAATTACTCCACACTGCCATGTGCGATGTGAAAAAATATGGCGATAGATTTTGAAGTATTTCAACCGGCAGCGCAGAGAGTATAAGCAGAATAATAATTAATGCCATTGTTGCAACAATTGGCCCGATAGCATTTTCAACAAGGGATGAAAAGAAAAACGAAAGTGCAAAGACAGTACCCATACTGATCAAGGCAAACAGATAAGAAAATGCAAAGCGCCAGAGTACATCATCTGCGGCAAAGATTATAAGTTTACCGCGAAAAGAAAGAAGCTCGCCGGTACCAAAAATCAAGCAGCTTATACCAAGACTTAAAAATGCTAGCCATGCTAACAGAACTGTTACGTAAATCATGCCGGCAATATATTTAGCAGTTACCACCTGGAAACGGGAAACCGGCCGCGTTAACAGCATGCGGTAAGTTCCGGATGTTGCTTCACTAGCAAGAATATCACCGCCTACAAGCACAATCAAAAACGGAAAGTGAATGAATAAAGAATTGAGAATTAAGTTTGCAACAAGGTATCCGTTAAAAAGATTACCAACCATAAAAAATGAATCTTGAAAAGTACGCGTAAGTGCCCTGATATAATCATCGCCCGTAAAATAAAGTGCAGTCTGCACAATCGGTACAAGTACTCCAATTGCAATGAACCCGATATATGTTCTCCATTTCTTAAAGATTTTTTGGAGTTCAGTATAAATTAAAGTTGTCATTTGCTGCCTCCTTCGGTAATCTTTAAGAAGTAATCCTCGAGGGACTTTACCGGGATTACAGCACTTACAGAAATCCCGTTTTCAATAAAATGTTTGTTCAAATCGGCAACTTCATTCTGCGGCATCTCAAGCAGTAATTGATTTTTCTCCTTCGATTTTAAATTTTTATTCCACATAGTAAAATTAAGCACTTCGGCCGCTTTTGAAATATTATCAACTTCGAAAGTTACACTTACGTTATCTGATTTAAGCAACTCTTCAACGGTACCTTCAACTTGAGTTGTTCCTTTATTTATTATAATCATTCTTGAAGTTATAATTTCAACTTCTCTTAAAATGTGTGATGAAAGAAAAATAGTTTTGTTCTTAACTCTAGATAGATAAATAATCAAATCACGTATCTCTTTCATTCCTTGCGGATCGAGCCCGGTTGTTGGCTCATCGAGAATAATTAATTCTGGATCGTGCAGAAGAGCTTGTGCAATGCCGAGTCTCTGCTTCATACCGTGTGAATATGTTTTTACTTTGCTTTTGAAACGGTTAGCCAAACCAACAAGTTCGAGCATCTCCATAATTTTCTTCTTTGATGTATCGGCACCTGATAGCTTGCCAAGTATTTCTAAATTTTTATACGCAGAGAGATACATATAAAAATCCGGCTTCTCTACAATAGCACCTACTTTACCTAAAATTTTTTCGCGATTCTCTTTTAACGGCATACCGAAAATTTTAATTGATCCGTCCGTTGGTTTGATCAATGAAAGAAGCATTCGTATTGTTGTACTTTTACCGGCACCGTTGGGGCCCAAAAATCCAAATACATCGCCGCGGTAAACATTTAAATTAAGATTGTTTACTGCAATGAGACTTTTGAATTTTTTTGTAAGACCTCTAACTTCAATAATCTGTTCGGAATTCAACGTGTCTCCAATTGTTAGGTGATAAGACGAAAGAAACGAGCAACTTGTTCAAAAAAATATTTTTCACTTTATTGTTCCGTTTCCTGAATAGGTTGTGCCTCTTCTTTTTTCTTTCCAAAATTTTTGCTTAACGGAATAAACTTAGCAATGATGAAAGAAGGAATTGTAGCTATGCAAACCCAAATGAAAAAGTATTTATATCCAATCGCTTCCTGGATTTGTCCGCTAAACATACCCGGTACCATCATACCAAGAGCCATGAAACCGGTAGCAATTGCATAATGCGATGTTTTGTATTCGCCCTCGGAAATAAAAATCATATACATTACGTAAGCGGTAAATCCAAAACCGTATCCGAATTGTTCGATGGCAACGCAGACATATATAATCCAAATATCTGTTGGCTGAATGTAGGACATATAAACGTAAACTGTATTAGGTATGTTAATAGCAATCAGCATCAACCATAACCATGTTTTCAATCCATTCTTAGAGATGGCAAAACCGCCGAGTATTCCGCCGAGCACTAGGGCAATCATTCCAACTGTACCGTAAATGAATCCAACATCGACAGTCTGCAATCCTAATCCGCCAACAGAACGCGGATCGAGTAAAAACGGTGCCGCCATTTTTACAAGCTGCGATTCACCTAAACGGTACAAAAGTAAAAAACCGATTATGATTAGGACTTTCTCTTTCTCGAAAAATCTGAAGAAAGTTCTAAAGAACTCTTTTAATGCAGAACTTCTATAAATATCAACTACAGATTTATCGTTAGTTGGCTGCGGTAAAACAAATTTGTGATAAATGAAAAAGAAAATAAATAGTAATGCAACTACACCGATTGTGATCATCCAGGCAACGGGAATTTTATCGGACTGAATCATGAATACAGCTTCGGTTTTACTTTGCATATTCTGATCAATCTGAATTATAGAAAATGCCGGTTTATCCCAATTGTAAGATGTGAACTTGAATGATTCTCCCTCAATGATTGTAAAACCGCTATTCCCTTCAAGAAAATCAATATTAACAAAATACTCGTCTCCTTCATTCGGTTGTTTTGATAAATGAAATTTTATGATTGCAACATTTCCAACTAATTCGTTATCTATTACTGTATCGGGCACGGTAAGTTCGTTAAGATTGAATCCGTTCATTGTATTGAAGCGTCTTGCAAAGTTTGTATAAAACTCAACGGATTCTTTTGTTATTGGTTTCGTTCCAATTTCTATGACCGAAGGGTTAGCAATTACACTTAAATTTCCCGGTATAGGTTTAACACTCACAGAGTCTATTTGAATTGTCTGTTCGAAAAATTTTTGCGGATTGGCTATTACTTTCACTTCTGCCGGTGAAACAGAAAACATTCCTTCAAGATTTCCGGCAAGAATAACAAGCAAACCTTGTCCGGCTATCATTGCAGATCTGTAAAATGTGCTTCTTATTCCTACAAAAAATGATTGCTGGCTTTCATTCAACGCAAGCATATAAAAACCATCGGCAGAAATATCATGTGTAGCAGAGCTGAAAGCTAACAGCCAGAAAAATAAAAGTGTGAACTGGAAAAAATCCGGCGCTGGAATTGTAAGTGCTATACCGGCTAAACCGGCACCAATAATTAACTGCATAGTAATAATCCAAAACCGTTTGGTGCGCAGTATATCTACAATCGGGCTCCACAATGGTTTTATAACCCATGGTAGGTAGAGCCAGCTTGTGTAAAGAGCAATATCGGCATTTGATATTCCAAGTCGCTTATACATTATCACAGAAAGTGTAATCACAATTACGTATGGCAATCCTTCTGCAAAGTAGAGAGTTGGTATCCAGCTCCACGGATTTTTTGTTTTAGGTTTTGGTTTTTCGTGCAAGGTAGATTTTTTTACTATCATATTTTTCTATTGTTTACCGGTTATGAAAAATTTTTCAGCTAATAATATCGCGCCAAATTCCGGGGGATATTCGGCTTGTTGTATTAATATATTTTTAAATCTTGATCTAATTTTTCTTATTAAAAGATTAGAGTAATAGTTTCTTTCAGAAATCAATCCACCATAAAAACATAAAGGAATTATTTTTGATTTGAAATTCTTAACTGCGGCTTCAATGTGATTAATAAGTTCGTAAATCTCTTCATCCAATATTTTTTTACTTACCGTGTCCCCTTGTTTTGCCGCTTGAATTACAATTGGGGCAATTGAAGCAATATCAAATCCGGGTGAATTGATTTTAGAAATAAATTCATCTCTACCGGAGATTTTTAGTTTGTCTAAAATATTATTGGCAAGAATATTTTTTTTGATCCGGTCGTCAAAGTATTTTGAAACAATTGCCAAACCTTTTCTGCCGATCGAATAACCGCTTCCCTCATCGCCTATTAATCTTCCGTATCCGCCAACGCGCAAAATTTTACCGGCACTATTTTTATAAATTAGTATGGAACCGGTTCCGGCAATTAACATCATACCCGGCTTTCCCGAAAATGCGCCTTCAAGAGCAGCCAACGCATCACTGGTAATTTCCAATCCTGAAATTTTTACTTTTGATTTTTTTGTTAAAGCTGCTATGCCCTTTTTAAGTCTTTTAGCTTCTCCGGTTCTTCCGACTCCTGAAATTCCGGCAACAACGAAAATTTCATCCAGTTTACCTGATAATTTTTTTATCAAATTTAAAATTGTCCCAGACGATTTTTCAAAACCAACTATATGTGGGTTGACTGCCCCCGTTTCTGCCGCTTTGATAACTTTGAAATTTTGATCGGTAAGTATTCCACGTGTCTTTGTACCGCCGCCGTCTATCCCGATGAAATAAGGCATCAATTCTCTTCAAATTATTGGGTTTCAAGATATATAATTTCATCAGAAATTAAAACCAACAGACAATGAGTATTTTTGTTGAAAAATCTATGTTGATTTATCAATGAAATGTTGTTACATTTTTTAGGAGCAATTCCATTCCTTCTCGTAATTATTCTTCTTCATTACCTTTGATGATTCTCTCACTTCGAGAATTTAATTAATATAGAAGGTATCGGAGGACGAGATGACCCGTAAAAAACTTTTCTCGTATGCTTTTTTGTTACTCGTTTTACTTCCCCTATTAAGTTGCGATAGCAACGGCCCAACTTCACCCGAAGGTAAACTTGTTGGTACCCGGGTATTAACAGAATTAATTTCTGTAACACCTTCCGGTAATCAAGAGTTTACACCAGATGAAGCAAATTTTCATATGACACTAACACTTGAGAGCGATAACACATTCACTTCAGTTGTCACCGATGATGAAGGTACAATGACAGAAAACGATGCGTGGAGTGTGAATGGCAATCAAATTACCTTTTTGAGCCAGGGGAGGAAATTGTAGTTAATTATGAAATTATCGGTTCTAAACTAATAATAAGTTTGACAGCGGATGTATTTGAAACACCTATGACTTTGGAGTTTACCGGGCAATAGATTTTTAGTACAAGGAGGTTTAAATGTTCATTAAAAAAATTTTGATATTTGTTTTTATCTGTACATTCCCATTATTTCTTGCAAACTGCAATGATGATCCGGCTTCTTCCGCTAACAAATTATTGAGTGATTGGCTCTTAGTGAAAATTTCATTTCAATCGGGAACAACTTCGTACGAATTTACTGCGGCAGAGCTTGGTTATAGTATGATTATGAAAATTAAGAGTGATCATACTTATCAAATATTGATAGACGGGGAAATTACCGAGGAAGGAACATGGAATGTTTCTAACAATAACATAACTTATGAATCCTCGGAAGGTTATACTCAAACGATGGAATATACAGTAGATAATAGCAGATTGATCTTAACTTTTACAACGGAGGAAGAAGAACCACCGGTTGGTCCACCTTCTGCCGCATCGAGGAGTCTAAAGATTTTGATACAAGGTACAATTACAATGGAATTTACTAAAGCTGGTTAACAGCAGTAAATAATAAATGTAGAATATAATTACGGAGGTGTTTATGCCGGTAAAAACTCTAAAAGAATTTCTTGATAGCAGCAATATCAAGTATGTAACAATAAAACATTCATTAGCATATACCTCGCAAGAAATAGCTGCTTCAATTCATATAAAAGGGAAGGAGATGGCTAAATCAGTTCTTGTGAAGATCAACGGTAAACTTGCATTTTGTGTTATACCGGCTTCTTACAAAGTTGATTTTGAAAAATTAAAGAAAACTATCGGAACGGAAAATATCCGTCTCGCAAACGAAGTAGAGTTCAAAGATAAATTTCCCGATTGCGAAGTAGGTGCTATGCCTCCATTTGGTAATCTTTACGGCTTGGATGTGTATGCAGATACTTCTCTTGCAGAAGATGAAGAAATCGCATTTAATGCCGGTTCGCATACGGAAGTAATTCGAATGGCTTATTCTGATTTTGAAAAACTTGTTAAACCGAAAAAGTTGTCTTTTTCGTTTCTATCGAAACTTTAATATTGTTAAACAGCAGTCAGTTGGTTATATTAAAACGGTTTTTATGAAGTCTTATGTTTTCTGTTTTAATTACCTATAAGTCTAAGTTACTAGTTAAATAAAAGGAGAGTTTTAGCTTTGAAAAAGTATATCTCGTTTTTGGTGATATCGACTTTTACCCTCTTTTTTATCGGTTGTAGTGAAGATAGTACTTCTTCAACAAGTGAAGAAAGCCTTATTGGAACGTGGACTTTAACATCAATTACCTTAACAACCGTAAATAACACGGTACTTACACCAGAACAAGCCGGGATGAGCGGAACTATAATAATGAGAGCTGATAAAACTTTTGAAGCTACTTTTACTACTGATGGTGAGCCAAATACTGAAACCGGTACATGGAGCGTTTCGGGCAGCACGATAACTCTTACAAGCGAAACGGAAACGATTGTACTGGAAAATTATTCTATCCAGGGTAATAAATTATATGTTAATACGACGGTAAATATAGACCCGTTCGGCGAGCTGCCGGTGAAATTAGAGTTCACCAAACAATAACCAAGTTTGAAACTCTTAAAACCCGGCTTCAAAAAAAATTGAAACCGGGTTTTTTTATAATTGCCCGTATCTGCTGTTTTTAAAGATTATAAAATTAATTGCGAAGTGAAAAATATTTACAAGGAGAAACGATAAATGGAAATTGGTTTTGTAATAATAGCCGCTGTTATTATAATCCTTCTTGCGGTGGAATACCGCATAAAGAAGCCGGGACAAATAATTCTTTACGAATCCAACGGTTTAGTTAAATACCGGAAATCAAATTTTTATCCCAAGCATTTCAGTTTGGTGATACCAAATACTACTTACACTTTAACATCATCGGTTGAACCTGAAGTAAAAGGAAAGATCGGTTTGATTGTTAAATTTTCTGTAAGTGTTACGCCATCATTAAAAAATATTTCCAAGCTGATCAGGATTGGCGGTTGGGGTAAAGATGTTTTAAACGATGCCGCAAAAGAATTAGATGTTATCCTCCAGGGATTTGTAAAAGAATACACTGAAAGATTTGACATTGAAGAGATCAAATCCGAAGGGATTGCAAATTATTTGCGGGATAAAGTTAAAGAAACCGAATTGCAGTTAGGTCTGGAAATTATTTCTTTGACAATTCAATCAGTTGAGCCGGCAGATAAAAAAATTGCAGAGGCAATACGCCAGAAAGAAGCATCGAGAATTCTTGAAGAAACAGAAAAGAACAATCAAAAAGTTAGAATTCAAACCGCTCAAATAAAATTAAAAGCAGACGAAGAAATTTTAAGCTATGAACACCAGCTCGCTTTGAAGAAAATCCAGTTAAAGGAAATTGAAGAAGATAAAGAAGCATCGCTTGCGCTTAAGAAGTTGAACGAACAAGTTAAACGCGACAAGATAAAACTTGAAATAGAAAAAGAAGAGATGAGCATGTTTAAAAACAACCCGGAACTTCTTCTTCTTACACCCCAGGTTGCAAGGTTGGCAGAAGCAAGCCAAAATCTTAAAAATGCCCGTACAATTGTTTCGCTGGGTGATTTTGAGAGCGGCTCGCAGTTGGTTGAGATGTTGAAAAATTTTCTTGGCGGATTGCTGCAGCTTTCAAACACGAAGAAATAATAACTATATGTGTGGTTCACTTTATTTAATTGCCACGACTTTTAAGTCGTGGTATTAAGATGACAAAACAAAGTGGCTTTTCACATAGGGATGGCTATGCCAAACCACAATTTGAAATCTAATAGCGACTAAAGTCGAAATATTTTTTTTATTAAGTCCACGACCTGAAG
>DYJK01000111.1 GCA_020723165.1 Melioribacter roseus
TCGGTTTTAATAAGCGTGGACCGTTTTCAAAAAACTCATACTGTTTCTCAAGAATTGTCTGCATTATTTTCATCAGTGTGTGTCTTCGCTGTTGAAGAGAAGCGATGAACCATTTAGCGGATTCGAATTTTTCGCGCAAAAATTTATGGGTTTCTTTTTCGCGATTGGAAATTTTTCTTTTGCGCTTGTTGGTATCGATCATCTCAAGATATGTTTTGCTGATGGTAACCGACGGAACGCTTCTATCATTAAGAGTAACAATATAATTATCTTCAATCTTCTCGATTAGGAAGTCCGGCGTAATCTGGTTCATTTCTTCCGAATCAATATTTCCTTCGCCCGGTTTAGGGTTGAGTTTCTGAATTAAATCGAGTGTCGATCTCAACGTTTCCTTGGAGAGGTCCATACTTTTTTGAATTGCATCGTAACGTTTGTTTGCAAAATCTTCCCAGTGTTCTGCTAGAATTTTTTCTGCCAGGAATGAATAATAGGGATCGTATGATGAATTTCTGATTTGTACAAGCAGACATTCTTGAAGCGTTCGCGTGCCGATACCGACCGGTTCTAATGTTTGAATTTGTTTTAATACTTTTTCGCCGGTTTCAAAAGTTACATCTATGTGTTCAAATATTTGAAGTTCATTCGTAAGTTTTTCGAGATCGCCTTTAAAGTAGCCATCCCTGTCAAGCATTCCAATAATATTTTCGCCTAAAATAGTTTCGGGCTCCGTAAGATCGAGCATGTGTAATTGATCAATTAAACTATCGCGCAAAGATTTTTTTTGTGGTGCTATGGGATGTATTTTTTCTTCATCACGGCTTCTGTTTAACCTCTCAAATTCACTTTCGAACTCTGCTTCGTTCATAAAATCTTCTAAATCGAATTCATCATCTTTGCTATCGTATTTTTCGTCTTCATCATCGCTTTCGGGAGTCTCTTCTTGCTCTTCGGGATTTTCTTCCGATTGTTCCAATGTTAATTCTTCGTCAAGGGTTTCCTCGAGGATAGGATTGAGTTCTAGCTCGGTCTTTATCCTTTGCTCGAGTGCGAGCGTATTTAACTGGAGCAGCTTTTGATATTGAATTTGCTGCGGCGAAAGTTTTTGCTGAAGTGCCAATCTTTGCTGTAAAGACAACATACTGCTAATCTACTGCCTCCCTGGTTTTTTCAAACCATTCTTTTCCGTACTGCCGTTCAAGGGCATCCCGGCAAAAATCGATAACTTTAATTTTGGTAAGATCACCTTTCAAATGCGCTGGCTGGCATTCGGAATATTTTTCGAATCTTACTACCGGTCCGCCGAAATTTGAAATCCTGATAGGAAACAAGTGGCAAGAAATCGGTTTTGCAAAATCAATTTTTCCATCCCGGTAAGCTTTTTCGATTCCGCATTTGGCAATATCACCGTCATAAGTTACAAAAACACATGCCCGGTTGTTCATACTTCTTGTCATAAGCTCGCCGAATTTTTCCATCCAGAAACCGGATCTTTCTATTTCTTTAACATGACTATCGGGTAAATATTTCTTCACAATGGGAAGTATTGTCTCTATTTTTTCAACTTCTTCTTTTGTGATGGGAGCGCCGAATTCGCTTTCCATAGTACAACAAGCACCCTTGCATTTAGCAAGATCACATGTAAAGTTGGTGTCGAACACTTCCGTATTTATTAAAATGTTGTCTATTTCAACGAATTCTTGATGCATAAAACTTGGAATAATTTTTGACAAAGATACGCTTTTTGAGTTATTAAAAAAAAGTTTGGGCTGTTTCAATTTGCTGATAAAGCGATCTATTCTAAAATGTAATTATCTTTGAATATCAGTTTGGAGAAATTTCTTTTATGGATTTTGACGGTAAAGTAGTTCTGATAACCGGTGCTTCAACCGGGATTGGAAAAGCTTTAGCATTTTCTTTATCAAAAGAAAATTGTAAACTTGTCCTGGTAGCACGGCATACGGAGTTGATTGAACAATACAAATCGCAATTTACAATGCATCAACCCTTAATAATTAAATGCGATGTAAGTAATAAAGAAGAAGTTGTTGAAGCGTATAATACAATAGCCGAAAAATTCGGCGGTGTTGATATTGCAATTTTAAATGCCGGTGTTGGTTTTCACATGGATGTAGAAGAATATAATTCTACGTATGCAGAAAGAACTTACGGTACTAATTTATACGGTGTAATTTATTGGATAGAACAAATTCTACCTTACCTTCTGAAAAAGAAAGAAGGAATTATAGCCGGCGTTTCCTCGCTTGCTGATAACCGCGGTTATTCGAAGAGTGGATTTTACAGTTCCAGTAAAGCTGCTTTAACAATTTATTTGGAAGGATTGAGTCTTGATTTAAAACCGTACGGAATTAAAGTTATTACAATACGTCCCGGGTTTGTTGATACACCGATTAATTCACAGAATAAATATCCCATGCCCTTTCTGATGAATGCCGGAACTGCGGCTGAAATAATTTTGAAGGGAATCAGGAAAGAAAAAAGAATGATCCAATTTCCGTGGCAGATGGTGATGTTAACAAGGTTAATTGGATTTATTCCCGGCAGATTCTATGAGTGGCTGGCATCGAAATCCAAATTCTGATTTATAAATTTTTAATATGGATTAATATGCTTCAAAGAATATTCTTGCATATCAATTTGTTAAAGTGGATTCTTCTCTTACCAATATTTTTTCTTGTTTTGATATCATGCCGGAGCGAAAGTGATTTACCGGTTGAACCCGACCCGGTTTTGCGAACACGCGGCGCCCTATTAAAATTTGAAAAAACTAACGAGTTCTCTACAGAGCTGATAGAACAATTTTTGAATTCTCTTACTTCAACCCAGCCGGTATATCTTGATGCGGTTTATGATGTAGAAATTTACAAAGTAATTTATTTAACGAGGGATTATAACGGAAATATAGTAGAAGCATCCGGCGCTCTCTTTTTGCCGAAAGGAAAAGACACACTTTCAATTGCGAGTATTCATCACGGAACACAAACAAAAAGGGATCGGGTCGGTTCTGTAAGCCCGTTTTATGCACCGGAGGGATTAGCCGCCGCATCGCTGGGTTATTTTACATTAGCTGCCGACTATTTGGGGTTGGGAGAATCAGAAGTTATTCATCCGTATCATCATCAAAAATCATCTGCCGAACCGGTAATTGATTTTATAAGAGCGGGAAGAGAGTTTGCGCAAAAAAATAACATCGTTTTAAATGGACAAGCTTTTCTAGCCGGCTATTCCGAAGGAGGATATGTTACACTTGCAGCTCTCAAAGAGATAGAACAGAATTACTCGAATGAGATAGTAGTCGCAGCGTGCGCACCAATGGCCGGCGTATATGATTTAAATTTGACTGCAAAAACTATCATTCAGAGTGGAACATACAACCAGCCCTCTTATCTTGCATATTTTCTAGTTGCATACAACGAAATTTACAACTGGAACAGATTGGGTGATTTTTTCAATTCTCCATATGCGGAAAATTTACCCTCTCTTTTTGACGGAACAAAAACAACCGATCAAATCAATTCACAATTAACCACGAATTTGTCGCGGTTATTCAAACAGAATTTTATCAGTTCTTATTTGAACGGAACGGAGACAACGGTTACTCAGGCATTCAGGGAAAACAGTTTGTTGAACTGGGTTCCTTCAGCGCCGGTTCGATTTTATCACGGCGATGCCGATGAATACGTCCCTTACGAAAATTCTGTAATTGCAAAAAATTATTTCTTATCGCTTGGCGGCAATGTTGATCTGGTAACAATACCCGGAGGTACCCACGGCAGTTCCGTACTGTCAAGCATACTTGGTGCAATCGAATGGTTTGAAACGGTAAGACTGAACAAGTACGTTTCACTCAAATGAATGACTCTCCAAAAGCAGCTTATATATCTGCGGCTTCTCTTATCACTTTTGCATCTATCCAGTAAATATCGAAACCGTGGTATTTATTGCTGCCGAAGAAGAAATATTTTTTATCACGGGAAAATTTTGCGAACCTCTCTGCATTACTTGTATTGATTTTAGCACCGAGATTTTTAGGTTCGCCCCATTTACCGTTCTTGTTAATTGAAATATAAAGATCTGTACTGCCGAACCCACCGGGTCTGTTCGATTCAAAGATCATGAAACTTTCATCGTCTGCCAGGCAAGGATTGTCTTCATAATATTCTGTATTGATTGGTTCTGGCAATTTAACCGGCTTGCCATACTTACCGTTGCTGAAATTTGAATAGTAGAGATCGTACTTACCCGGCACACCAATATTTTGAGCCATGAAATAGAGATTGCTGCTTTGGGCAACAGTTAAGCCGTAAACATCGAGTGAGTCGAAACCGATATATTGAGCGGATGAATAACCACTGCTTGTTTTTTCAACAAACCAAATTCCACGTTCCTTCTTAGATGAATCCGCCGGGTTTGTTTTAGATGATGAGAAATAAATTTTTGAATCATCAAATGCATAGATTGGGTACATATCATCAATGCCGCCGAGGAAATCTACTTTTTGCGGCAGAGTCCAAATTCCATTTTCTTGTTTTGAATATTTAACTATTGCTTCACTACCCGGCGCACCCGGAATTACAGTCCAGAAAACTTCATTGCCATCTTTTGAAAATTCGGGCGAGCTGTGTTCGAAAAAAGAGGTCGATACAATTCCGGGGGCGAACAGCACCGGTTCAATGCCGGGAGACTCTACACCAAAATAGTTTCCGTTTAAATTTTTTCCGTGTGGGTGGTTATTATACAATTTAAGAAAAGCGCGGATCGTATTAAAATAGGTTTCGGGTTTTTCTATGTGTACAAAATGTCCGCAGTCTTTTACAATGTGTACTTCTGAATTTTTTATTTCTTTCCCCATTCTTTCGATTGCTTCGGTTGGAATAACATCGTAATCCCCGTGAATAATCAAAGTGGGGCAGTTAATATCTTTCATTTTCTCGTACAAATTAAAATTGATAAGGTAAGGTCCAAAGTTTGCAGAACTAGCGAAGAATTTTTTTATGCGGTCACTATCGAAATAATCAAACTTTTTCTTTTTGGCAAACGACGAATCGAAGAAATAGGTATTCATTCTTATGTTCATGAACTCTTTAAAAACTTCTGGGTTAGTTTTTAATTCCGGTGACTGGGATATCTTTATAAGTTTTTCCATATCATCTTTAGGAAGCCGCTTAATAATTGTTTGTTGAATCTGCGTCAGATATTCACTGCTGCCCGGCGCCGGTTCAAGTAGTATAAGGTTTTTTACTTTCTCGGGGTATTTAAAAATATAATTGAGTGCTATCGTTGCGCCCCACGATTGACCGACAAGATTCATTTTATCTACACTAAATTCTTTTCGTATTTCCTCTAAATCCTCTACCATCGTATCGATTGTGATAGGCGTTCCTTTCTTAAATTCTTCCGATCTCCCACATCCGCGCTGATCGTAGAAAATGAGTTGGTACTGATCCGATAATTGTTTGAATGGTTCATATAGGTAATCGTGTCCGAGTCCCGGGCCGCCGTGAACGATCACAAGCGGTTCGCCGCCGCCGATTGTTCTAATAAAAATATCCGCACCGTTAATTTTTTTAATTGCTTCGAATTGTTGTGAATGTGTTAGACCGCTAATAGTCAAAAGAAGAATTATTGAACAACCAAAGAGTATTTTTTTAGTGTTCATTATTTACCCGCCAATTAATTTATAAAACTTTTCGGGAATGTCGCTCCGAACGATCTAATTAAAAAGATATATTTAACAATTGTGTTCATTTAGACAAAGGGAAAATACGGAAGATTCTGAATTACAAATAGAAATTTTAACCGGGAGGGGTTCAGTCTCTTTTATTAAAGCAAATATCACCTTTCATTTGGCGGTAATTAAAGAATGATCTTTTAATTATTCTCGATTCAATTTTTACAATTACACGGACTTAAAAATTATTTAACCGATTGAATATGTAAATTAATTTTTTCATTTACTTTGTAAACGGGATACGGCAGATAACCATTTCCCCATTGGGGTACGAGGTAGTTATCAAAATAATTCCAGTGAAGAAGCCCGTCATCGGATTCCGGTTCTAGCAAAAACATAGCAACGTTAGCAAGCGGTTGTGCAGTGTGGATTACCAATGTTCCGGCAGCAAAAGTTTTTTCCCCGGTAATAAATTCTCCGTTTATTTCATTGTTGTAATGTCCTTGATTTAATCTTTCTTCCGGTTTAAGATTATTAATCTTATAAGTTTCAACGGTTAATTCTGTTTCTTTCGTCAACTTGTCAATTTTAATTCCGTGAGATTTTAAAAGTGTTATAACGTCGGGATCATAGTTTGTAAGCAAATAAGCATACGGAATTCTTGTTTTACGTGTTGGCAAATAATTTGCAAGATATGGAACAGTTACAATTTTTTTGATATCTGTTTTAACTAATCGCTCTCTTTCATTTTCATCTATTTTTGTCTCAAGTTCGTAAGTGTTTATTGTTATGGGTGAATTTGTAGGATACACTTGTGAATCGAGAGCAAGTGAATCTTTTTCAGCCGGATTTAGACCGCGAGTAATCGTGCGAGCATCTGCCTCCTTAAGCAGTTTCTTTATTTCGTTTTTGTTTTTGACGGCATAATCGACAATTGACCAGAGCAAATTGTAACTTCCCCAGACGCGAGATTTAAAGTCCGAGTAAACATAATTCTCATTTAAAATTGATAGACGATTCCGCAGACCAATATAGTTGGTAATATAGCGCGGTTCATAAGCATATGAAATCCAGCCTTTGGAGGGATCACGCTGATCAACAAACTCTCCGTAAAAAACATTTTGCGTGCTATACTTTTCTTTCAACGTTTCGGAAACTTGCGGCATCATTTTATCGCGCATATATGCAATCAAAGTCGTATCGCCGCCCGGATTCATCATCCATGTAAATGAGACCGGCTCTTCGCGGTACGATCCGTTTGTTGTGTGAATATCTACCAGTATTGCCGGGTCATATTTGTTCAAAACATTTTCAAGCAAACCTTTCACTTCGGGAGTTTCAACCTTTATTGCATCGCGGTTCAAATCTAAATTTTTTCCGTTGTAGCGTAAACCAACACCGTTCTCCGGTCCATTTTGATATGGACGATTTTTAGGAGAGATTTTTTCATTTCCGTCAGCGTTGAAAATTGGGCAGATTAGAAGAACAACATCATTCAAAATTTCGTTTCTATCTATTAATATATCCCGTGCAAACATTAGTGACGATTCTTTTCCCTCAACTTCGCCGGCATGTATATTACCTTGTATATATATTTTTATACGGCCATCATTTAACAAATCATTTGTTGAGTTCGGCATCGGGTTGGCAAGGATTACCAGTGGAATTTTTCGTCCTTCCACAGATTCTGCAATTGTTTCAATCTTAACATTGTCGAATCGATTTTTTAATTGATGGATAAAATCATTTACATCTTTATATGTAGCGGTAGATTCAAAATTCGATCTTTCTGCTGTTGTTAGTAGATTCAACTTGTCCTGGGAAAATGTAATTAAGGGCAAGGCAACGATTATTAAACAGATTATTTTATTCATAGTAAGTGGATTTGTTTCTTAATTTATTGTGTAATTTATGTTCATCCGACCAAAAAAACTATACCATTTTAAAGTTAGTTTTCATAAAAGAGAATATTATTTTACCTATTAAATTTTAAGGAAACTGCATGGGCAGATTAGCTACCGATCAGAAACAATTGAGCGCTCTTCTATCGTCTGTTACGGAAGAAGCACACAAATTGTTTGATAATATGTCCGATGAAAATTTTTATAGGAGACCGGGGCCCGATAAATGGTGCGCCGGGGAATGCCTCGATCATTTGAATATTACTGCCGGGCTCTATTTGAACGAAATTGAAAAATCAGTTAGCAAAGAAAACAATCCGCCCAGAACAGCAGCAGATTACAAACCACGGTATATATTAGATAAGTTTATTAAAATGACCGGACCGAATTCAAAAACCAAATTGAAATCGCCCGATGTGTTAGTACGCAAAAATCTTCACGAATTCAAATTACCCAAACGAATTGTTATTGATCAGTTTTTCAGCATTCAAAAAAAATTGCAAGAATTTTTAAAGCAATCGGAAAATATCAGTCTATCGAAAACTACAATCAGTTGGCCGGTATCAAGATTTATTAAACTACAATTAGGCGAGGCATTCCTTTTAAACGGTGTTCATGCTTTAAGGCATCTACAACAAGCAGAAAGAGCGATTAATTCTTCGTTGAATAAATGAAAGAAAATATTTACGACGTAATAATTATCGGTTCCGGGATGAGCGGACTCTCGGCTGCCAGCATTCTATCCCAATTAGGCAAAAAGAAAGTTCTTGTACTAGAACGCCATTTTAAAATCGGCGGATTTACACATACATTCAAAAGAAAAAGTGAACACGGGGAATATCACTGGGATGTGGGACTTCATTACGTGGGGCAGATGGAAGAGGGAACAGCTACCCGTGCTATGTTTGATTATGTTACGCAAGGAAACGTTAGATGGAACAAAATGCCCGATCCCTACGATGTTTTTATTTATCCCGATTTTAATTTTAAGATACGTGAGAAGGAAAGTAATTTTAAGTATGATCTTATTAATAAATTTCCGCACGAAGAAAAGAGCATAGAAAAATATTTTGTTGATTTGAAAAAAGTATCCGCCTGGTTCGGCAGATACAATTTTAGCTTAACACTTCCATTACAGGCAAGATTAATTTCGTCTGTTATTTCATCTAAAGGTTCAAATCTTGCATTAATGACATTGAAGGAATATTTAGATCAAAATTTCAGTGATGTAAAGTTAAAAGCATTACTCGCTTCACAATGGGGCGATTATGGTCTGCCTCCTTCACAAAGTGCTTTGGCAGTTCATGCTTTAATTGTTAGTCATTACATCAACGGAGGTTTTTACCCGGTTGGCGGTTCTAAGGAAATTGCAGACAGTATTATTCCTATTGTAGAAAGTTACGGAGGTGCATTATTTGTAAATAATTTTGTTAAAGAAATTATAATCGAAAAAGGTAAAGCCGTTGGCGTTAAAGTTTCCGAAAAGAAAGGCAATGGTTTTATCGATATTGAATATTATTCGGAAAAAATAATTTCTACAGCCGGGGCGTATATTACTTATACCCAATTCGTTCCAAAGACTAATGAACCAGGGTTTATAGACGAAGTAAAAAATTTTAAACTGGGCGCGGCACATGTTAATTTATATCTTGGTCTAAAAGAAAACCCGGCAAAACTTGGCATTAAAGGTGAAAACTACTGGATATATAATTCATACGATCACGATCAGAGATTTGTATCGAACGATGATTTAATCGAAGGCAAGGTAAATGGCGTTTATATCTCGTTCCCGTCTATGAAAGATCCGGAAGCAAGAAATCATACTGCGGAAATAATAACTTTTACAAGGTACAAACCTTTTGAGAAATGGGCTTCGGAACCGTGGAAAAACCGCGGTGAAGAATATCAAAAACTGAAAGAGAAAATTAGCGATGCCCTTATCAATTTTGCCGATGATCATTTAAAAGGATTCAAGAAGTTAATTGACTATAAAGAACTCTCTACGCCTCTCAGTACAGTTTATTTTACCGGCAATCCCGAAGGAGCTATTTACGGAATACCGGCTGCGCCCGAACGTTACAAAATGAAATGGATTGGACCCTACACACATGTTAAAAATCTCTACTTATCGGGCGCAGATGCATTTGGTCATGGAATTGTAGGAGGTTTGATGGGCGGTGCAATCACTGCTGCTTTGGTTATGAAAGGGATTCGTGGGATTCCAAACGTGTTTAAAGAAGCCATGAAATTTCAGTACAAGAAATAATAAACGAGGTACAAATGAAAATAAATAAATTCGTTGTTGTCATATTTCTT
This sequence comes from Melioribacter roseus, assembly GCA_020723165.1. GTDB lineage: Bacteria > Bacteroidota > Ignavibacteria > Ignavibacteriales > Melioribacteraceae > DYJK01. Next base: position 9,907 of record DYJK01000111.1, read on the forward strand.
TTTATTACACTCGGCATAAATTCATATGCTCAAGATCAACTGACGAAACTAACAGATGGTAATAAAAGATTTGTCGAAGGGAAATTACTGCACCAAAATCAATCTACCGAGCGAAGAACCGAAGTAGCAAGCGGACAAAAACCATTTGCTGTAGTTGTAACATGTTCGGATTCGCGTGTACCGCCGGAAATTATTTTCGATCAAGGATTGGGAGATTTGTTTGTAATCCGTACTGCCGGTCATGTTGTTGATGATATAGCTTTGGCAAGTATTGAATATGCGGTTGAGCATTTGCACGTAGAGTTGGTTGTTGTTCTTGGACATGAAAAGTGCGGCGCGGTTGATGCTGCTGTTAGCGGTGGTGAACTTACCGGGCATCTTGAAAAATTAGTTGCTGAAATTAAACCGGCTGTAGAAGAAGCAAAAAACGAAGAAGGTGATTTGCTTACTAATGCAGTTTATAAAAATGTGGACTTGGTAGTCGGTCAATTAAAAAGCAGCGAGCCGATATTGAAAGAATTTATTGAGCATAATCATTTACAAATTATTGGCGCTTATTATGACCTCGATGAAGGGAAGGTAACTATTATAAAATAGAAAAATTATTTTACGTTAACACTCCTATAGTAAATAACATTTTAGTTGGTAGATTAGTCTTATACGACATTAATATTTTATGTTTCTATTTATTCGATTTGGAATGTGATGGATAAAAGAGAAGAAAAAGTTTTTTTCGATATTCACAAAGACTTGCCAAGGGAAGGACCCGGAAATTTTGAATCGACAGAAAGAGCTTACAATTCGATAAAGAAATATCTTAACAAACCTATGATACTCGATATTGGATGCGGTCCCGGAATGCAGACAATCGATTTGTTGAAAATTTCAGATGGAAACGTTACAGCTATTGATAAACACCAACCATACATTCGTTTACTAAAACAAAAAATTGTTAATGGGGGATATAAAGACAGAGCCAAAGCGCAATTAGGCAATATGTTCAATCTTGGTTTTGACAAAGAAACATTTGACCTAATTTGGTGCGAAAGCGCAATTTATACTATCGGTTTTGAAAAGGGATTGATAGAATTTGGAAAGTATTTGAAACGCTACGGATTTATGGCTGTAACCGAAGTATGTTGGCTAACCAACATGAAATCGAAAGAAGTTCAAGAATTTTGGAATACCGAATACCCGCAAATTAAGAGTGTTGAAGAAAATTTAAACTTAGTTCAAAAATCCGGTTACGAAATAATCGATCATTTTGTACTTAGCAGCAACGCATGGATGAATGATTATTATTTTCCGCTTAAACAGCGACTTGATCTGCTTAAGCTTAAATACAAAAGCGATCCCCAGGCAATGAATGTAATTACGCTTCACGAAAGGGAAATGGAAATATTTGAAAAGTACAACAGCGATTACGGTTACGTCTTTTTTATTATTCGTAAAAGTTTATTAAATAATTTTTAGTTTATTATTGTGTCTTGTTTAAATTGCGTCACTCAACAGTTCATTCCGGCAATAACATCAATTTTTTATTTTATTAAGAGTGATTAAGATTGCTTAACAAAACTAGTTATTTCTAATAGAAACTTCTGAAAAATCATTTTGAAAGTCTTGGAGACTAGTAATAGAACACAGATGACGCAGACTTGCTTGCAGCAAGCAAGTTAGACGGATTTTCCCGGATTTTAATCTGCGTAAATCGGCTAAATCCGTGTATGATCTTGAGCTTGCGAAAGATCATCAGTGTGCTATTCATAATTTTTCAGAAGTCTCTAATAATATTAATTTTAACACCCATCAAATTACTCCGCTACTTATTTTTGTATCAAACGTCCAAATTATCATCGTTCAAAAGAGGTGATAATATATGGGAAAAATATTTCGGGTTGTTTTTGCAATTCTAATATTGCCCGTATTACTTATGGGCCAAACGAAGATATCCGGCAGAATCACAGATACCGGCAACAATTCGCTGCCCGGCACTAATATCTATATAAAGGGTTCTTACGATGGAGTTACATCAAAGGACGATGGTAGTTATTCTTTTAAAACTACCGAAATGGGAGAAGCAGTAATTGTAGCAAGTTTTGTCGGGTATAAAACTTTTGAAAAGAACATTACTTTGAGCAAAGGCGAAATAAAACTTGATATAGTGCTTGAAGAACAGATAACGGAAATGAATGCTGTTGTAATATCTGCCGGTTCATTTGAAGCAAGTGACGAAAAAAAAGGCGTAATACTGCGTCCGCTTGATGTTATTACAACCGGTTCGGATGCAGATCTTTACAGTGCGCTTGAAACTTTACCCGGCACACAGATAATTGGTGAAACAGAAGGGTTATTTGTAAGAGGCGGCTCGGCGGCAGAAACTGTAACTATAGTTGATGAAATGGTAGTTCAAAAACCTTTCTTCAGCAGTGTGCCCGATATCCCGGCGC
>DYJK01000112.1:0-3495 GCA_020723165.1 Melioribacter roseus
CGCCGCCGCCATCGACTGCTTTTGCATTTGCGTCGTATCGCGCAAAAAATTCCCCGTCTGTTTTTTGCGGAATATCGGAACGTGCCCAAAATTTTATAACTTGTTTCGCTTCATCAAGATGATCGGTTAATAGAAAAACACGCGCGCTCATCATTGCATCGCGCGGATAAAGCTGGGGCATGTTGTTGGTTAAAAATTGCCCGGTAATGTCTGCCGGAATTTGCCCGTTTAAATTTGCCGACTTAACAGCATAGAGATTACGCTTAAAAAAATCGAGATATTGTTTTGTCTCTTCGTTTGTTTTTTTGAATTTTGGAACTCTACCGCTGTTGAGCCACTTGTTCCAATGTGTTTCCGCCGACTTGTAAAGATTCTTCTGTTTGAAAATTTTTTTCAGGCCTGATTTCGCTTCTTCATAACTTGATGCGGCGAGAATTATTATTTCATTTTTCTTTTTACCGGAAACACGATGATAAATTACGAGCGTTGAATCAAGAACTTCGAGAATATTGCTGTTCTTCTTTTGTGCAACTACAATCACTGTTCCATTCGACCATTCAGCAACGGCTTGATGCTCGTCTATTTTTAACGAAACAAGGTTCGTTACATGATCCGACACAAATTTTTTTCTGAAGTTAATCTGAAATTTTTGCGAGATTGATTCTTTCGTTCCTTTCAATTCCGTTGAAAGCACAACTGCATTTTGCGCAAGTGCAAAACATTTCGTTAAATGCTTCACATCGTCAGCTAAATACGATTCGGTAACAGCGCAGAAGAAATTATCGATATCTACTTTATCATTTTTTACTTTTTGAACTGGTGCGCCGGTATCGTTAAAAAGATCAAAAGAAGTTGAAGAAATGTAATCTACAAGATAATCTTTATAGTAAAAGTGCTGAATACCTTTATTGCTTGTGCCCAGGGAGGGGTCGTCGGAATAGACAGCGCATACATCTCCGCCGCCGATTATTGCACTCCCTTTCCAAAGTTTGCGTTCGCTTTGTGATGTGATGAGTGAAGTGAGTGAAAGAAAAAATATGAATGCTTCTGTAACTAATTTCATTTGCCTCCAACATATGTAGAGGTCATCCCAAAAGTAAATTTTTTATGGCATAGCCATCACTATGTGAAAGAATAGCACGCGGATAAAATCTGATTAGTACGGATTTTCACAGATTTTTTATTTGTCCATAGGACTCCAACGGAGAACAATTACTTTTGAGACAACCTCTACGAATAAAATTTATCTTTCTGTTAAAGAATGACTTAAAAGCCATTCATAAATTTTCGGGTTGTTGTAAGTTTCCGTCCACGAATCGTGATTGGCTTCGGGATAAATTGTGTACTCAACATTTCCGCCGCATCGTTTCAATTGTTCAACAAGCATATCTGTAGAACCGATTGGAACAACATTATCTTTAGCGCCGTGGAAAGTCCACACCGGAAGTTTACCCATCATGCAGACAGCAAACGGATCGCCCCAGCCGCAAATTGGAATTACTGCTGCAAGCCGTCCGGGAATTTCGCTCGCAAGTCTCCACGTTCCGTTGCCGCCCATACTCAAACCGGTTAGATAAATTCTGTCTGTATCAATTTTATAGCTTGCAACGATCTCATCAATCAACGCAGTAAGTGTATTCGTATTCCATCTTTCGTTAACCGGGCATTGCGGAGAAACAACAACAAACGGAAAATCTTTCCCTTCTTCAATTAATCTCGGCGGACCGTGTTTCTTCACAAGATTAAGATCGCTTCCTCTTTCACCGGCGCCGTGCAAAAACAACAGCAACGGTAATTTGTCTTTGACTTCATAATCTTTCGGCAGATACAAAAGATAATTGATACTCGCTTTCGCTTTGTACTCTCCGTTAAGTTTCATCTCTGCTTGCTTTCCCAAATTTTCTTTCACAACACTTTGCGAAGAACAGCCAACAATAAATGCGAGCATCAAAACAATTATCCAGTATCCAGAAAATCGTGATTTCATTTTCTCTCCGTATTTTTTATTCAACAACAGTAAACGATGCTTCTTTAACCTCTTCCGAATTCGTTCCGACAACCACTTTGAAATCTCCCGGTTCAACTACATAATTCATGTTGATATCGTAGAATTTCAATTTCTCCGGAGTGATTGTGAACTCAACCGTTTTTGTTTCTCCGGGTTTCAAAGAAATTTTTTGAAAGTCTTTTAATTCTTTTACCGGACGAGTTACACTTCCAACAAGATCGCGTATGTAAAGTTGAACAACTTCTTTCCCTTCATACTTACCGGTGTTTTTCACTTTAACTAATACTTTCAACAGCTCGTCTTTTTTGATTTGATTTTTTTCCAATGTGAGATCGGAATATTCAAAAGTTGTGTAGCTCAATCCGTAACCGAAAGGAAAGAGCGGACTGTTTTCCAAATCCATATAATATGATGTGTAATGATTTGTCGGATCGTGCGGACGACCGGTGTTCTTGTGATTGTAATGAATCGGAACTTGTCCTACATGGCGCGGAAATGTAACCGGTAATTTTCCGTCCGGATTATAATCGCCGAACAAAACATTTGTAACTGCGTAGCTTGTGCTGATTCCCGGATACCACGCTTCGAGAATTGCATTAACATTTTCTTTGAGCCACGGAATTGTAAGCGGTCTTCCGTTTAACAAAACAACTACAACCGGTTTTCCGGTTTTGTGAAGTTCTTTAATCAAATCTTCTTGAACGCCCGGCAAATCCAAAGTTGCACGTGAGTTTGCTTCGCCGGTCATTCCGCGGTGTTCGCCAACAATTGCAATTACAACTTCCGAAGATTTTGCCGCTTCAATCGCTTCTTCAAATCCGCTTTTATCATCACCGGTAACTTTGCAGCCTTCGGCATAATTAATTTTTACACTGCTTCCCAATTTATTTTTGATTCCTTCGAGCAGCGGAACAACTTCGTCTTTGTTGCCGAGTCCGTCCCATCCGCCAAGCGGATCATCGTTTGAATTTGCAAGCGGTCCAATAACAGCAATTGCTTTCAAATCTTTTTTTAACGGAAGAATATTTTTTTCCCCGCTAATAGCGGGATGTGCCACATTCTTTAAGAGAATGAGTGACTCCGATGCAACTTCTTTTGTCGCATCGATAATTTCTTTACTGCGGATAGTTTTCTTTTCGCGCTCAACATCGCAGTACTTGAAAGGATCATCAAACAAACCGAGTTTGAATTTTGCAATTAACACACGGCGCACTGCATCATCAACAAGTTTGATATCAACTTTGCCTTCTTTAACAAGATCGGCGAGATGATTGTAATACGCATTCGATTCCATATCCATGTCTACTGTTGCTTCGATACCGAGCTTGCCGGCTTCTTTTAAATCTTTTGCAACTCCGTGCGGAATTAATTCACCGATTGAATTCCAATCGCTTACAACGAGTGCATCAGTTTTCCATTCATCGCGTAAAATTTTTGTCATTAAAAATTTGCTTGCAGAAGACGGAACACCACCGATCTCCTTGAAC
>DYJK01000112.1:3505-12230 GCA_020723165.1 Melioribacter roseus
GGCTCCGGCTTCAACAGCGGCTTTGTACGGCGGCAGATAAAAATCGCGGAAGTTTCGTTCGGACATATCAACAGTGTTGTAATCGCGTCCGCCTTCAGCGGCACCGTAACCGGCATAATGTTTTACGCAAGCAAGTATTGTATTATTTGCAGAAAGATCATCGCCTTGATAACCACGTACACGAGCCGCTGCCATCATCGAACCGAGAAAGGGATCTTCACCGCTTCCTTCCATAATTCTTCCCCAACGCGGGTCGCGTGCAATATCAACCATCGGGTTGAATGTCCAATGAATTCCTCCGGATGAAGCTTCTTCTGCTTGCATGCGTGCAGATTTTTGAATCAATGCCGGATTCCACGTGCTCGCTTCGCCGATCGGAACCGGGAATGTTGAACGGTATCCGTGAATGACATCCAAACCAAAAATGAGCGGAATTTTTAGACGTGATTCTTCAACGGCAATCTTCTGCATTTTTTTTGTCTGCTCTGCACCAACAACATTTAAGAAAGAACCGACTTTTCCTTTCCTGATCAACTCGTCGCTTCCTTCGGATGGTCTCCCGGTTTCAGCGCCGGTTGCCCAACCGCCGCTGTATTGAACAAGCTGCCCAACTTTTTCTTCGAGTGTCATTAATGCAAGAACAGAATCCGCGCGTTGTTCAAATGTTTTTTTCTGTGCAAATGAAATCGTGTATAAAAAAAGTAGGAATAAAATTTTTTTCATTAATTCCTCACCCAAACTATATTGTTATAAAATATTTTTTTGAGATACTTCTCCCGATTTGCATCGGGATCAGTATTAAAAAGTCAGCCCAAATCCGTACGGAAAGAGCGGATCGTAATTAGCATCGCCAATGTTAATCGGAATCTGCTGCATATTTCTGGGCCACGAATGCGGAAGTTTTCCGACCGGTTTGAAATCGCCGAAGAGAACGTCTGCCACACCCTGACCTTCCGTGCCCGGCAGCCATGCGGCAACGAAAGCATCGCACTTGCCGAGAATATCGGTAATCAACATCGGTCTGCCTGAAAGAAGAATTACGGCAACCGGTTTGCCGGAAGATTTTGCTTTATCAATTAATTCCAAATCTTCTTTTGACAAATTAAGATCTTCACGATCGCCACGCATTTCTGCGTACGGTTTTTCACCTATAACGACTAGAACAGCATCAGAATTTTCCGCGCCGCTTCCGTCCGCTGAATATGTAACTTGCGATTCATCATCAACACTATTTTTTATTGCTTGCAAAATTGTTGTTCCACCCGAAGTAACATTTCCGGATTTACCTTGCCAAATGATTGTCCATCCGCCGCATTGAATACCGAGATCGTCTGCCGCAGTTCCGGCAACATGTATTTTCTTTCTTTTCGATAAAGGTAAAACACCGTTATCATTTTTCAAAAGTACAAGTGACTGTCGTACTGCATCGCGCGCAACTTCTCTATTTTCTTTTGATCCGACTTTTAAGGTTAGTTTTTTATTTGTGAAAGGATTTTCAAAAAGATCCATTTCAAATTTTACTTTTAAAATTCTGCGCACAGCATCGTCAATTCTGCTCATTGGAACTTTGCCTTCATTAACAAGTTCTTTTAAATAGGTAATGAACTCTACGTAATTATTTTTTTGATCTGTCGCGTTTGGAATCATAATCATATCCAAACCGGCATTGATCGATTTTTCAATAGCTGTTTTATACTCTGCATCAAGTTGATCAATTGCCGCCCAATCTGAAACAAGAAAACCTTCGAAGCCGAGTTCGCCTTTCAAAACATCTGTCAACAAATATTTATTGCCGTGCATTTTTTGCCCGTTCCAGCTGTTGTAAGAAACCATGATTGATTTCGCTCCGGCTTTAATTGCAGTGATGTAACCGGGCAAATGAATATTGCGAAGAGTCGGTTCATCAACCTCGGTATTGCCCTGATCCTTGCCGTCTGTTGTGCCGCCATCACCCATGTAATGTTTAACACAAGCAAGAATTGAAGCATCGTCAGATAAATCCGCACCTTGTAAACCTTTTACGTATGCGGCGCCCATGCCTTTAACAAGATTCGGATCCTCGCCGAAACTTTCGTACGTGCGTCCCCATCTTTCGTTACGCGCAACAGCCACACACGGTGCGAATGTCCAATCGATTCCGGTTGCGGCAACTTCCAGCGCTGTGATACGAGCGGCTTCTTCAACAAGTTTTGGATTACGTGTTGCACCAAGTCCGATATTGTGCGGAAATAAAACAGCACCGTCAACGTTGTTGTGTCCGTGCACGGCATCGATTCCCCAGATGAAAGGAATTTTTAATCTTGATTTGAGTGCGATGTTTTGATATTTGTCGTACAGATCAGCCCATCCTTTTGCGGTGATATCATCGGGTTCGGAATCGCCGCCGCACAGAATTGAACCAAGCGAATATTTTGCTATGTCTTTCACATTTTTTTTGATGGCGTTGAAATCAACTTGAGTCATCTGCCCGATCTTTTCATCGAGCGTCATCTGCGAAAGAAGCTCATCTACTTTTTTATCTAACATTTTATTTTTTGGTGTTTGTTGTGAATAGTTAACCGTTAGCCCGATAACAAAAACAAATAAAATAACCGTTGAAATTTTTTTCATGATCCCCTCTCTAAATTTTATTTCATTTAATTTGCATTTCTTTCTGGTAATTCAAGCTTCCTCACCAATATAAACCGTAAAAACTTGCATCATTAAGAAGCTGTTACATAACTCAAAAACAAAAAAGTTTACTGCCAGTTTTTTCCGAAGGAATGGCTTCGCCAAACTGACGGAATCCAAAAAAAAACGAGAATATATTGGCTTTTGCCACATTAGCTTTGTGTCATGGGACAAAAGCCCATAAATACTTCTCTCTCTTTATTCCGTCCGCTAAAGCAGACAGTTATTCAAATTTATTTTATGTAATAATACTTTCTTATGTAACGTGCTATTAACGCTATAAAGATTGACGGCATTTATAATATTGATTCATGAACTTAGTTACTGAGATTATGCAATATGTGCTGCTAAAGCCAGATTCTTGTTCTCTAATGTATTCACGACTAAACACCGTAACTATCTTATGCGAACTCACCGTGAATCGCTACCATTTTTCCCAAAAGGGATTATTATGCCAGGTCCTTTTTTACGCAACCTTATTAATAAGAAAAAATTTTCACCCGGCATTCCGGATGAAATAGAAAATCAGATGTTGAATTAAAATCAATTTCTGAACGGAGGAAAAAACATTTACAGTAATAAGATTATCTTCTGTGTTTTTCCAGCTCGTTCCAAATCAGTGCACTTGCGCCAAGTATAGCAGCACTTCCTCCAGGTAAAGCAGAAGGAATTATTTTAACCTTATTCTTAAAAATATTTAACATATACTCTTCCATATAACGTTTTGTCGGTTCTATTATAAGATCGCCGGCTAATGCAAGTCCACCAAAAAGTATAATTGCTTCCGGGCTTAAACAAGCAACAGTATCTGCAAGTTTTAAACCAAGAATTCTTGCCGTGTAATCAAAAGCTTCAAGAGCAAGTTTATCTCCACTGTTCGCAGCATCTGCAATTTCTTTTGCAGTAAGATCATTGAAATTGACATTGCGCAATTCGCTCGGGGTTGTTGTTGTGCCAATAAATTCGAAAACTGTTCTGCGAATACCCGTTGCCGATGCATAAGTTTCCAGGCACCCTTTTCTGCCGCAGCCGCACTCTCTTCCGTTAGAATCTACAATTGTATGGCCTACTTCCCCGGCAAAACCGTCTGCACCGTAAACCAATTCTCCATTAATAACTATCCCGCTGCCTAAACCCGTGCCTAAAGTAATCACAATAAAATTTTTCATTTCTTTAGCAGCACCGAAAATCATTTCACCGATAGCAGCAGCATTAGCATCGTTTGTAATTGCAGAAGGGAGCGGAGAATATTTTTTCACAATTTCCAAAACATTAACGTAGCCCCAATTCAAATTGGGCGGCTGTTCTACTGTTCCTTTATAATAATTTGCGTTCGGTGCACCGATTCCAATACCGATTAATTCATAACGCGCGCTGAACTTTTTAAATTCTTCATCAACCTTTTTAAACAGTCTATCAAATAAAAGATCTGCTTTTTCATTTGCATTTGTTGGAATAGACGATTCGTAAATCAAAGTTCCTTCGTGATCTACAAAACCAAATACCGTATTTGTTCCTCCAACATCAATACCAATTGCTACTTTTGTCTTCGACATTATTTTTTCTCCATACAAGGAATATTTAATAGACTAAAATCTAACGCTTTTCTATTTAGCAAAAGTAGGTTTGTATCCTTTCATTCCATAATATGCAATGTAGAGATAACAAAGAACCGGGATAAAGAAAGCGTGATGAATACCAATATTATCAGCAAAGAATCCTTGAATAACCGGAAGTATAGCTCCGCCGACTATTGCTGTGCAGAGAATTCCAGATCCTTGCCCGGTATGTTTGCCTAACCCATCGATTGCAAGTGTAAAGATAGTAGGGAACATAATAGAATTAAATAATCCGACTGCAAGAATACTCCATAAAGCAACCTGGCCATAAGTTAACATTGAAACAATAACTAGTGTACCGGCACACAAGGCAAGAATTGCAAGAGTTCTATTTGGTTTTGTTTTGCCAAGATAAAATGCGATAAAATTAAGAACAACAAAAAGAAGAAATGTTAAGGTTTTTCCAAATCCTGATAAAGAGAAGCTGGATAAATTTTCATACTCTCTTGTAACATAAAGCGCCAGCACTACAGCTAAACCGAAAACGAGAATTGCATATATATTTTTCTTTTTAGTGTCTGTCATACCCGAAAGCGTAATTGAACCAAAAAATCTGCCTATCATAGCACCGCCCCAATATAGCATAATATATTTAGCGGCATCGGCTTCTTTCATTCCTAACAATTCCTTAAAATAATTAACTAAAAAACTGCCGATAGAAACTTCACCGCCTACATAAACAAATATTGCAACCGCACCAAGCACCAAATGCCTATATCTCCAAGCACTGTCGTGATGATGATCGTAGCTTCCGTTACCATTACTCGATGCAATTTCCCCGGCTTCAATTTTCGGTAATTTAATAACTGCAAATATTGCTGCAATAACAAAAAGTGCAGCGGCTAAACCGAGATAAGGAACTTGTACCGTACTTGCTTCAAGAAGCTGATACGCGGTTCTTTCATCGGGAGTTAATGTTTTTAATTCTTCGACGGTTTTTACCGCAATAGATAAAATTAAAAGCGAACCGAAAAGAGGGGCTATTGTTGTACCAAGCGAATTGAATGCTTGTGTTAAATTCAATCTGCTTGAAGCGGTTTCCGGTTTGCCGAGAATTGCAACATAAGGGTTAGCTGCAACTTGAAGCAGAGTAATACCAGCCGCCAAAATAAAGAGCGCGAACAAGAACATAATATATGATTGATATCCGGCAGCCGGGTAAAACAATAAGCAGCCGATACCGGCAGTTATTAAACCAATCACTATTCCATTTTTGTACCCGATCTTTTCGACAAGCATTCCGGAAGGAAGCGAGACAATTGCATAAGCAGTAAAAAAACTAAATTGAATCAACATTACCTGAGTATAGTTGAGTGTAAATACTGCTTTGAGATGAGGTATTAATATATCATTCAAACAAGTAATGAAACCCCACATAAAGAATAATGAAGTGAGAACTGTAAGAGCAAATGAATAGTTTTGTTGTCCATTACCAGTTCGTTGTGTTGTCATCGTAGGTGCAGTAGAAGCCATTTATCTCTCCCGGTTAATTAAAAAAATTATTGGAATTATTGATTTGTACTTGAGGTCTTTTTTGTTAGATAGTAAAACAATAATCACTGAATTACTCAATTTTGTAGTAGGTATGTAAGGCAAATTTTATGCCTTTGAAGGGACAAATATTAGAAAAAAAAGATTGTTTTTCATTTTCTAATGGCAGATTTAGGAAACAGCATTTAAACGATCTGCTCTTTACTTATCAAATTAATAAACCGGGGTTATCAAATTAATAAGTAGAAAATAAGCTATTGAATATGGGTATGGCGTTTTATTTTTTGATTAACTGCACATTAATAGAAAAATTGAGCGGTTCTGAGTTCAAGCGATCTCGTTTCATTGCCATACCTTTACCTTGTTGGGTTCTTTGACCACCACCAGGAGGCATCATTCCTCCGCGTTCCGGCATTCCACCACCAACTATTTTTCCTAATTCAGATTCTTCGGTTTCAAATTTTACTGATAAATTTTCTCCCAGTTCGGCATCGATACGGTATAAATGATTTTTGTTATCCCGTAAAGGTACCCGTAGTTCATAAACAAATCGATCGTTGCTATATCCAACTTTTACTTGAATACCTTCTTTATTCGAAATGATGGGAAACTGTCCGAGCGGATACTTATCCTTATTGACTACTGATAATTCTGTCTGCTTAAGAAAATACTGTTTAATTTTCTCATTAATATTTTCTCTATTGAACATTTCCCTATCAAGATTTTGTTCTTCTATTTCAGCTGAAAGTTTTGGTAGAGGATATTTTATACCAAAAGTTTTGGATTCGTCTTCGCTTTCAAACCAAATAATTGCGCCGGATCTCATCAACATTAATTTTGACGGTTCTATAAAAACAATACACATGTACAAAAAATCTTTGTCGTTTCTGAACGCATAAGCTATACCGTTATCTTTGTCGTGTTTCAATTCGGAAAGCCATTCGGCAGAATTACCATCGACCACTACAACATTTTCATTCCAAACGCTTGTTAATTGTCCGCTTGAGCTGCAACCGGCCAAAAGTGTGAGTGCGATAAGCAATAGGGACCTTGAAACATCCTTACACGTCAACATATTTTTCCCCAATAATAATTTAAATCAAAGACATTAAAAGGTAAGTTTTGGTTTAATAAGGTAAGAATTTTTACGAAGTAAATAATAATACATTAGTTCAAAAGTATAAGCTTTTTGATCTCCGATCTTTGTTTCCCTTCAATAAAATAAAAGTAGACACCGGAACTTAACTTTGTTCCGGTATCACTATGTGAATTCCATGTAAATTGGTTTTGACCGGTATCAACATGGCCAAGATGTTTAGAATAAATTTTCCGCCCGAGCAGATCATAAACATTAAACGTTATTTCATCCGGCTGTAAAAGAGAGTACTTAATTTTTGTTGAACCGTTAAACGGGTTTGGATAGTTTTGATCTATTTGATAATTCAGTTGAAGTTTCGGTTCTTCTTTAATTCCGGTCGGACCAACATAATCAATTATGATTCCGTGCAAGAATGTCGCACCAACTTCTGCAGCAAAATGAATATCGATCAAGCCGTTATAGACTTCTATGTTCGAAATGCTTTTTATCAAAGCACTGTTTAACCCGGCTTCGCTGTAAACATCAAGGTTATCAAATACTAAATTACCTTGTGCATAAATATCCATTACACGTGTACCGGCAGATGTATTTTGATTTTCCGAAAAGAGCAACTGAACCGAATACTTTCCGTTAGGTACCCTAACAATATATTTAGTAATGTGAAAAACATTTGTCTGGAAGATTATATCATCATCGGTATTTGCAATTGGATCCGTTTCCTCAAACACCCCCCATTTTTCCATGAATCCAAATTCGGCGGTGTCGGTTGTAAATTCTCTATCCTTCACAAAATCCTGGTATATATCTCCGCCAACATTTACCTTGAACGGAAAAGTAATTTGTTGGGTAACTTTAACACTTCTTGCGTGGGTTGTTGAACTATTAGGATTATCATATAAATCTTTTATACCATTTAGAAGTATTAAACTTATTGGTGAAGAAAAATTTATTCCGGAAACAGCCAGTTCAACTGTTCTCTTATCGGGCATTAAGGATGCGGATGTAATTTGTCCGTTGGTTAATGCATACTTGGTTTTATTTTCTGCGGTTGCACTATCAACTTGCTCGGAAAAGAAGGCTATAATTTTATCGGTTGAGTAGGTTCTCGCCGAAATAACACTTGGTCCGACTTTATCTGTATAACTAATGTCTGTATTATTTGTCAGGCACAAAATCATTTTGCCGTCTTTGAATACAATGTTATCGGGCAAGAAATCGCATTGATTGCCGCCGAACGTATGTGTAGCTCTATCCCATCTTGATTCATCCCAAAAATCAAATTCATCTTTCCAGGCGAATTTAAAGTTATTTTCGCTTCCGTAATTTCCCTCGCCCGGTTTGTACTCATAATATGCTGCCCAATCATAAAGACCGAATGCCGGTAATATTTCTTCTCTCCAAACCCCGACCCAGCTTTCATTATTTGGATTCCATATGTTGAACATAAACTTTTGCGCACGTGTTAACTCTTGAATATGTTCACCGGTCTGCCGGTAAACTTCCATGCCATCAATAAACCATGCAACATAATCGGGCGTCCATTCAAATGCGTATGTATGATAATCAAGTGCCGGATCAAAATTTACATACTGATGACGCACATGATTAGTTTGTCCATGAGTAATTGTGTTAAACTGTACATCATTATTATATCTTCCCATAATTTCGATATCGATCTCGTTCCACTTAGACGATGCCCAATCGTCACCCGGTAATCCGTCAAAATATGTGAACATAGTTGTTGTCATCCCTTCTTTGCCGGCAGATTTAATGCTTGCTTCAAATCTTCCGTAAAGGAATGATTCCTTGGTTCTGTATTCAGCGCCTTTGTATTTTTTTTCGCTGT
>DYJK01000113.1 GCA_020723165.1 Melioribacter roseus
GCCGTGCGATAAGCCGGGTTTTTAATGAGATAAGAAAGTGTAATCGGCGGTGTATCTGTTTCGCCGCCGGCAATTTCGGAATAACTTTGTGCGTTGCGAGTGCGTGGATCATACCCGGGCGCGTTCTCCGTTTGAAAATCAAACGGAAGCATTGTTGCCCAGCCTTCATCCATCCATGCATATTTTTCTTCGTTGATTCCCATATAAAATGGAAAGTACGTATGACAAATTTCGTGAGACGTTACGTGTACTGTTCCTAAAAGATCTTCTATCGCCGAGTCGTTACACATCATCGGGAATTCCATTCCGCCTTGCCCGTTAAAAACCGTCATACACGGATAAGGATATGGAACGCCCGGAATTTCTGCCGAAAAACTTTCAATTGCTTTGCGTGCTATTTCTGCTACGTTCGAAAAATACCCGGTATTTTTATTATAGACAGCCGAAACAAAAGTTCGTCTGCCGGTTTGTTTATCTACAACAAGACTCGAAGCATCCCACAAATAATGATCGCTGACCGCAAATGCAAAATCGGGAACGTATTCTGCCCTGGTTTTATAAACGAGTTTTTCTTTGTCTGTCGTTACGTTTCTGTTTTCCAAATCTTTTTTTGTTACGATGTTAATTATTTTATCCGATTGGGATGCATTCTTATATCTTTCTAAAACATTTTGTGAATAAACTTCTTCCGGGTTTTGTAAAACCCCGGTTGACCAGAGCAGAAATCCTTTCGGCACCGTAATTTCTACTTCGTAATCATTGAAGTCGTTATACATTTCTGCTTGCCCGGTATAGGATTGAATATCCCAGCCATCGATATCATCATACACAGCAACTTGCGGATACCAGTACGCAACAAAGAAAGAAGTGCTGTCGTATGCGCCGGTTCTCACTTGAGATTTGTTTGCAATTGTATAATTCCAATTTACCTTTAGTTCAATTGTCGCTTGTGGAGAAAGTGGATTCAATAGCGTAACGAAAAGATTTGTTCCTTCCCGTCCGGGTGAATTTTTGTCCGTGCCTAATTTTATTTCTTCCCCACCTACAATTAATTTTTCTATTTCCATTCCACTGTTGACTACTTCTGCATCTATTTCAAAATCCCGTGCATTTCCTTTGCGGTAAAAATCAGGGTAAAGGCGAATAATAATTTGTTTAAGTGTATCCGGGCTGTTGTTGTAATATGTTATTGTTTCTTCTCCGGTAACTTTTCGTGATGCCGGGTTGAGTTCTGCCTTAATTTTATATTCGGATCTGTTCTGCCAGTAATTTGCCCCCGGCTTTCCTTTGTAAGAACGTGTACCGGTTTCGTATGCGTGTCGTAAATTGAGCGGCGGTAGAAGGCTTGTGTGTTGTGCTTTGATGTGGTTCGGAATAAACTGCACAATAAAAAGGAGAGCAAAAGGAAGAAATCTATTTCTCATAATTGTTCGATTTCCTTTCTCTATGATTATGAGTTGTAATCTTGTTAATAATTTACCGAAGAAGATAGCGCCTATTTACCTGGATTGGCATAAAAAAATTTAACCTACCATTTCTTTCTCTGGAATTTTTTTGAGTGCGTTCTCAAGATCATCAATAATATCTTTCACATTTTCAATTCCAACTGAAAGTCTAACAAGTCCTTCGGTAATGCCGGCGGATTTGCGCGCTTCTTCGCCCATGGTTAAGTGAGTCATGCTCGCCGGGTGTTGTATCAAAGTTTCTACACCACCAAGCGATACTGCAAGTTTACAAAGTTTAGCATTATTCATAACGGTTTCGCCGGCATTGAATCCCCCTTTGAGTTCAAATGAAATCATTCCGCCGTGCCCGCTATGCTGTTTTAGCCCGATTTGATAGTTCGGATGGCTTTTCAATCCCGGGTAACGAACCCATTTTACTGTCGGATGATTCTCAAGATATTCTGCTATGAGTTGTGCATTCTCGCAATGCCTCTGCATTCTGATGGATAATGTTTTTAATCCGCGGTGAACAAGAAAAGAATTGAATGGATCTATTACACCGCCAAGCTGGTTCAATGTCTTTCTCATCTTCGAATACATTTCTTCGTCTTTAACAACAATAATTCCGGCGACTACATCCGCGTGCCCGTTTAAAAATTTTGTCATACTGTGGAGTACAATATCAGCACCAAACATAAACGGATTTTGTAATGCCGGACTCATAAATGTATTATCAACGATAAATAGCGCTTTGTTCTTGTGGGCAAGTTTTGCTGCGGCTTCTAAGTCAGTAATTGCAATAACCGGGTTTGCCGGGGATTCAACATAAATAATTTTTGTGTTCGGTTTTACTGCGCGCTCTATTTCCTCTGCTATGTCGGTATCAACAAATGTGGATTCTATCTTGAATTTACTTAGAACAGTGTGCAATAGTGTCATTGTTGGACCATAAACAGATTTGCTACACACAACGTGATCGCCCGATTGAAGCAACGTAACAAACATAGTACTGATCGCCGCCATACCGCTTGCACATCCCAATGCTTTGTAACCGCCTTCGAGTTCGGCAATTGCATTTTCCATCGCTTCGATTGTAGGATTTTTCATCCGTGTATAAATGTATCCCTCGGCTTCGCCTTTAAATAGTGCTACGCCGTGTTCAGCAGATTCAAATTTAAATGTTGATGTTTGATAGATGGGCGGAACTACGGGACCGAATTCGTAATCGTTTATTCCGCTGTGAACACACTTGGAATCGAATTGAAGATTTTTGTTGTGGGACATATTTATGTTTTTCCTACAATGTGAGCCGCTCAATATCTGCCAGGTCCTTCAATCTGCCGGAAGCTTTTTTGTTTTTTATAAAATCTTCTTTGCTTATATAATTAATTAATAATTCGCCGGCATTAAAGACTTTCCGATTTTTGTAGGCATCATCAAATTCTAGTCCGCTTACACTCATCAGAATATCAATTCGAATGGGCTGTACTCCAAGTTGTATGATAGAATCTTTTTCCAAAAAATCTTTTTCTGTATAACCGAGTGAAGCAAAACCGTACTCCGCGAAAACCTTCGTCATACGTTTTGCATTTTCTTCTCCTATTCGAATCCAAACATCTATGTCCCCCGTGTTTCGCGGAGAGCCGTAAAAACCAAGTGCAAAAGCGCCAACAACTAAATATTCAACTTGATTTTCGTTTAATAATTTTAGCAACTCTTTGTAATCTTGGTGTAGAACCATCTTCTGTCTCATAAAATTGTTGACGTAAAAATTCTATCGCAGAAATTCTCTCTTCCGGCGTTTTTGAAAGCCAATATTCAAGATCGTAATTGCGTTTATCTTTCAACGATATTTTTCTTACTACTTTTTCCATTTTCATTATTGATGTAGAAAATCCACCCTGAGATTCTTCGTCACTTCGTTCCTCAGAATTTATTCTTCTCCGTTTCCGTTTTCTTCTTCCGGAATTACACGAGCAATATCCGCAATATCATCGTCTTCATTCAATCTAATTAATCTTACCCCTTGAGTATTTCTTCCCATTACACGTAACTCAGAAACCGATTGGCGGATAACCATTCCTTGTGTTGTAATAATAACGAGCTCATCTGCATCATTTACTTCTTTCATCGCTATTAATTTTCCGTTACGCTCGGATGTTTTAACGGTAATAACTCCTTTTCCTCCGCGCCGTGTTAATCTGTAATCTTCTATTTCCGAACGTTTGCCAAATCCCTTTTCCGTTACAACCATTAAAGTTGTTGCGTTGCGTACGACAATCATTCCGATTACCACATCTCC
This sequence comes from Melioribacter roseus, assembly GCA_020723165.1. Classification (GTDB taxonomy): domain Bacteria; phylum Bacteroidota; class Ignavibacteria; order Ignavibacteriales; family Melioribacteraceae; genus DYJK01. The sequence goes on from DYJK01000113.1 coordinate 3,748, forward strand.
CTTTCCAAGACGTACACCGCGCACACCGGTTGCTGTTCGTCCCATATTGCGTACATCTTTTTCGTTGAACCGTATTGCCATTCCGTTTCTTGTACCGATAATAATGTCGTTCTTTCCTTCGCTAAGTTTTGCTTCAATCAATCTATCTCCGGCAGCAAGTGAGATTGCGTTAATTCCACCGCGCCTAATATTTGAGTATGCCGAAAGGACTGTTTTTTTCACGGTTCCTTTTTCTGTTGCCATTACAATAAATTTATCATCTGTAAACTCCTTAACCGTAACGAACGCCGTGATCTTTTCTTCTTTATCTTTTTCGATAAGATTTAGAATCGATCTTCCTTTCGCAGCGCGTCCGCCTTCCGGAATTTCGTGAACTTTAAGCCAATAACATTTTCCTCGATCGGTAAAGAACATAATGTAATGATGTGTTGAAGCAACAAACATATGTTCTATGAAATCTTCTTCTTTTGTACCGGCACCGGTTACACCTTTGCCGCCGCGGCCTTGTCTGCGGTAGCCGCTCACCGGGAATCGTTTTATAAATCCCTGGTGGGAAATCGTAACAACAACATCTTCTTCTGCAATTATATCTTCGAGCGAAAACTCTTTGAAATCGTGAACTACTTCAGTTCTTCTTTCGTCTGCATATTTCTCGCGCAGAATTAATAGTTCATCTTTGATAATCTGCTTTCTCAATTTTTCGTTTCCAAGTATAGCTTTCAATTTCTGAATTAGTTTTATTGTCTCTTTGTATTCGTCTTCTATTTTCTTGCGTTCAAGTCCCGTTAAGCGCTGCAATCTCATATCGAGTATTGCTTTCGCTTGAATTTCGGAGAGTTTGAACTTCTTTATCAAATTTACTTTGGCGGTTTCAACATCGCGCGATTTTTTAATTGTTTCAATCACCGCATCAATATTATCAAGAGCAATGATGTATCCTTCCAAAATGTGTGCGCGTCTTTCTGCTGCATCAAGATCATATTTTGTTCTGCGAACAAGCACATCCATTCTATGATCGAGGAAGTGCATCATCATCTGCTGAAGTGTAAGAACTTTCGGAACACCGTTCACAAGAGCGAGCATTATTACGCCGAACGTTACTTGCATCTGTGTATGTTTGAAAAGCTGGTTCAGTGTAACCGCCGGTTGTCCGTCACGTTTCATTTCTATAACAACGCGTAAACCGTCTCTATCCGATTCATCCCTAATGTTAGAAATCCCGTCAACTTTTCCTTCGCGCACGAGATCCGCAATTTTTTCTATAAGCGCTGCTTTATTAACCTGATAAGGAATTTCCGTGATAACAATATTTTCCCTTTCGTTCTTTAGTGTTTCTATATTTGCTTTTGCACGCAATACAATTCTTCCGCGCCCGGTTAAAAACGCCTCTTTAACTCCGTCGTAGCCGTAAATAATTCCGCCAGTAGGAAAGTCCGGCGCCTTAACATATTTCATCAAATCTTCAGGTTTCAATTTCGGATTTTCAATTACAGCAATTAATCCATCAATAATTTCGCCAAGGTTATGCGGCGGAATATTCGTAGCCATACCAACAGCTATTCCGCTGGCACCATTAACGAGTAAATTTGGTAAATATGCCGGCATTACTGTCGGCTCTTGTAATGATTCGTCAAAGTTGTTAACGAAATCAACAGTATTCTTGTCGAGATCGCGAAGCATTTCATCTGCAATTCGTGCGAGCCGCGCTTCAGTATAACGCATCGCCGCCGGGCTGTCGCCGTCGATCGATCCAAAATTTCCTTGTCCATCTACCAATGGATAGCGGAGAGAAAAATTTTGAACCATGCGCACCATTGAATCGTAAACAGCGCTATCACCATGCGGATGGTATTTACCGAGAACTTCTCCAACGATACGTGCTGATTTTTTATATGGTTTGTTATGCGGTACACCAAGTTCGTGCATTCCAAATAGAACGCGTCTGTGAACCGGTTTAAGCCCGTCTCTTACATCGGGCAGTGCGCGCGCAACTATTACACTCATCGCATAATCGATGTAAGATGATTTCATTTCTTCTTCTAATGATACGGGTATTACTTTTTCAAAAATTGTTGTCATGTTATGTAATTACTATTTATGATTTTGAAATTTGGATTTACGATTTAATTTTTATAGAACGCGGATAACGCTGACTTGCTTGAAGCAAGTAAGTTAAACTGATATTCGCTGATAAAATTCATGTTGTTTAATCCGTACTTTTTGCTTCTCTATTTAATTAACAGTTACATAATTACTGTTGCCAATCCCATATAAAACAAAATTGTAAGAACATCTGTCATTGCAAGCGTAATTGGTCCGGCGGAGACTTTCAAATCGAGCTTTGTTTTATGGAGTATCGCCGGAACACTTAAACCGACTACCGCCGCCGCAAACTGTACCAGCAAAATACTCGTACCAATAGCTGCCGAAGTTACAATCTCTCCCTTCCACAAAAAAGCAACTGTTGCAACAAGCAATCCACTGCTTAATCCTATCAACAACGCTGTTTGTGATTCCTTCAATAAATTTTTCAAATACCATTTTAACGATGGCTGTACTGTATGTAACGACTGCACGGTTAACGTCATTGATTGAATGCTCATGCTTTCACCTAAACCTAAAACCATCGTTAGAAAAAACGCTATCACCAAACTTTCTGTAAGCGTTGCTTCAAACATTCCGGCAAACAGTGCACATACCGTTCCGCTTGTTATCGTTGCCATCAACCACGGAAACCGGATTTTCCATGCTTTAAATGGTGTTGCGTTTTTTACTTCGGAAATCTGAAAACCAATCGATTCAAAAACATCGTGTACTTTTTGTCTTTCGGAAAAATCCAATAATTCATCTGTAAACAAATTAACATCCACAATGCCAATAATTTTTCTTTCAGCATCTACTACCGGGAAAGCCAAAAATTTATAAACCGCAAAGAACTCGCACGCATCGTAAACCGTGGCATCGTTATTTAATGACGCTACATTTTTAACCATCAGCTCATCAAGTTTCTGGCTTGACCGAGCCGTAAGAATTCTACGCGTGGGCAGAACTCCAACAAGTTTCTGCTCGTCATCAACAACATAAAAGTAAACTATTCTTTCGCCAACTCCTTCGGTTCTAATTTTTCTCAACGCTTCATCAACTGTTAGATTTTTATTGAGTGCGGTAAAATCCCCGCGCATAAAGTCTGTTAACGGTTGTTGATATGTTGCTTTGTTTTCCATCCTTAATATTAAGCCAAGCTAGGTATCTCAAATTTTTTGTTTTGGGATTCTCCCATAGGGATGCCCTTGGCATTCGCTTCGCTCAGAATTATATGTCAAGATTCGCGTACTTAGCATGTTTCTCAATGAACTCGCGGCGCGGTTCAACTGCGTCGCCCATCAATGTTTCAAAAATTTTATCTGCTGCCGCTGCGCTTTCAAGATTAACTTGTAACACTGTTCTCGTTTCCGGGTTCATCGTTGTTGACCAAAGCTGTTCCGGGTTCATTTCTCCCAAACCTTTGTAACGCGAGATAATTATTCCTTTTGGCTGGGCGGTGCCTTCGGCTGATTCGGTTGTCTCTTCCTCTAAAATTACTTCTTCTTCTTTTTTCCCTTTTCCATCTACTTTCAAGCGCTTCAAAATTTTGTCGCGTTCTTCATCATCAAATGCGTAATGTTCCTCTTTTCCTTTTTTTATTTTATAAAGAGGCGGCTGGGCAATATAAACTTTCCCCTCTGCAATTAGTTCTTTCATGTGACGGTATAAAAATGTAAGAAGCAATGTTCTAATGTGGCTCCCATCTACATCTGCATCGGTCATCAAAATAATTTTTCCGTAACGTGATTTTTCCGGATCGAATTCTTCTCCTATACCGGCACCGATAGCAGAGATCATCGCTTGAATTTCCTGGTTCTCCAAAATTTTATTAATCTTTGCTTTTTCCACATTCAAAATTTTACCTTTGATCGGGAGTATTGCCTGGAACCTTCTATCGCGTCCTTGTTTTGCAGAACCGCCGGCTGAATCTCCTTCCACTATATATATCTCGCAATGTTCTGGATCGTTGATTGAGCAATCGGCAAGTTTACCGGGAAGATGCATAGAATCGAGAGCATTTTTTCTTCTAACGAGTTCACGAGCTTTACGTGCGGCTTCGCGCGCTTCGGCTGCACGCATACATTTATCTATTATTTTTTTTGCTGTTGGCCCGTTCTCTTCAAGAAATTCTGCCAGCTTTTCACCAACAATAGTTTCAACGATTGATTTAACTTCCCCGTTGCCGAGCTTCGTTTTAGTCTGTCCTTCGAACTGCGGTTCCATTACTTTAATAGAAATTACCGCGGTTAATCCTTCCTTAAAATCATCGCCTGATAGGGTTATTTTATTACTCTCTTTTATCAATCCGTTTTTATACGCATAGTTATTAAACGTTCTTGTCAGCGCCGTCCTAAATCCAACTAGGTGTGTCCCTCCTTCGATAGTATTAATATTATTCACATACGAGTGAACATTTTCAGAGTATGAATCGCTGTATTCAAAAGCAATTTCAACCGGTGTGTTGTCCCGTTCCCCTTCAATATAAATCGGCTTATGAATAGGCGAGCGGTTTTCGTCAAGGTATTTCACAAAATCAATTATCCCGCCTTTGAATTTATAAGTTTCTTCTTGTCCTTCTATTTCATCTTTAAGAGTCATCGAAACTTCTTTGTTCAAGTAAGCAAGTTCGCGCATTCTTTCGGCTACAGTTTCAAAATTGAATTTTGTGACCTTGAAAATTTCTCTATCCGGTTTAAAAGTTATTTTTGTTCCGGTTCTATCGCTTTTATATGTTCCTATTTGTTTGACCGTTGCTTTGGGTATGCCGCAATGGTATTCCTGAAAGTAAATTTTTCCGTCTCTTTTAACTTCTACTTTACACCATTCCGAAAGAGCATTAACAACCGATACTCCAACGCCGTGTAAGCCGCCGGAAACTTTATAAGAATTTTTATCGAACTTACCGCCAGCATGAAGTACGGTCATCACTACTTCAAGCGCAGATTTCTTTTCGACCGGGTGTATATCTACCGGTATGCCGCGTCCCTGGTCTTCTACTGTTACGCTTCCATCTTTATTGATTGTAACTATAACTCTATCGTTATATCCGGCGAGGGCTTCGTCTATGGAGTTATCAACAACTTCGTTTATTAGGTGATGGAGGCCGCGAGATCCGACGTCTCCTATGTACATTGCCGGTCTTTTTCTTACTGCTTCAAGTCCTTTTAATACGTTGATGCTTTCCGCGGTGTAATTACCGTTTCCGTTTTTTGCTTCTTTTTCTTTTGCCATGTTTATCTACGTAATTCCTTTTATAAAAATTTTATTGTTTTAATTACTTCTTCTTTAAAGTGTTTATTAATTTTTTCTATTAACGCGTTCTTCTGAAAATTGAGCTCGCTTTTCCACACAGAGTTTTCCACTCTTAGAAATAAAGTTTTTCTATCAAGTTTTACTGCTTCTGCTATTTTTGCGAGTTCCGGAAAAATGTACTTAAAATTTTCTACTACATCATAGTTCTTAATAGTTGCGCGTAAGTTTTCGAATTCTTTTTCTCCCTCTAAAACTTCGTTAATACTTTTAATATTAAACGTACTGTGCCGCGCCATTTTCCACTTTTATTATTTTACTCTCTTGAGAGAGATTCAACTCTTCTATTTTTGAAAAATCCGTCATTGTTATGAATGCTTGTCCAATTTTAGATAAATATTCACTAATTCTTTTTGCCCGATAAGTATCGAGTTCTCCAAAAACATCATCCATTAGAAAAACTGGTGTCTTACCTAATTTTTCTTTTATAAAAAAGAATTGCGCAAATCTCAAAGCTATTTGAAAAGTTTTATGCTGTCCTTGTGAACCGAAACGTTTCAACTCCTTACCATTGATATAAAAAAGAAAATCATCTCTATGTGGTCCGGCTAAGTTAACTCCCCTTCTAAGCTCATCCTCATACAAAACCGTTAGTTCTTCTCTATATCTCTGCGCCACATTCTCTTCGTCTATATTTTGAAACGTATCGTATTCAATGCCCGGTTCCTCTGTTTCTTTGATTATGTTTCTATACGCTTCTTTTAAGTACGGGATAAAATCCCTAACAAAAACCAGTCTGTGTTTAATTAATTCGGCTCCATTCGTTACCAGGGATTCTGTCCATGCCTCTAATTGTTCTAATAATATTTTACTATTTGTTTCTTTAATCCTTGTTAATAAAGAAGACCGCTGCTTTAAAATTTTGTTATAATCTAAAAGTATATCTAAATAAGCGTGGCTAGCTTGGGATATAACCGAATCAACAAACCTTCTTCTTTCCGCCGGCGCCCCCCGAGTAATTGCATGGTCCGATTGTATAAGCGTTACAATCGGAAATTTTCCTATTATCTCCGATGCTTTGAAAACTTGTTTGTCATCGAGAAAGTAATTTTTCTTGTTTTTAGTGCTATCAAAATAAATCCTGGCGTTGTTGTTGGATAAACCGGCAAACATGCCTTTCGCCTCAAAGTATTCTTCTCCGAAACTAACTACATCGCTTTCTGAAGCAAGATTAATATTCTTCGATGTGCTTAAATAGTAGATTGCTTCCAGTATTGTTGTTTTACCTTGTCCGTTTCCGCCAATTATTAAATTTAGTTTATCGGAAAAGCTCAAAGCGGTACTACTATGCAGTCTGAAGTTTTGCAATTCGATTTGCTTAAGAACCATTTTAAGTATTCAAACGCACCGGCATTAATAGCATTAACACGTCTTGATTTTCTTTTTTCTGGACCGGTTCAATAATTACAGCTTTTGTTGGCGAGTGGAGTTTGAATGTTATCTCTTCTTCACCGACTATATGATTTAAAATATCATTTACGTAAGCGGAATTAAAACCGATCTCTAAATTTTCACCGTTGTATGAACAAGCTACCTTCTCTTCTCCCGATGCGCCTATATCCAAATCCTCTGCTGATATATCTAAGTTTTCTTTGCTGATTGAGAATTTTACCCTTCTTGTACTTGAAGTAGAAAAGAGCATCATTCTTTTTATAGAATCGTGTATTTCTTTTGCGTTTACTTTCATTAGGTACTCATTCTCTAAAGGTATAACGCTTGAATAGTCCGGATACTTTTGTGCAATTAACCTGGTAATTAATTCAATGTCGCTTAATTTGAATGATACATAAGTTTTAGTTAAATGAATTTTTACTTCTTTTTCATCCAATACTTTCATTAAAACAGAAACAGCTCTTTCGGGTATTACATACTGTTGGTTAAAATTTGCTTTTATGTTTTTCTTTAATAGGTTTACCAATCTATGGCCATCTGTAGTTACAAATCTTAATCCTTCCTCTGTAAACTCAAACAAAGTGCCCATCATAGCCGGGCGCATTTCTTCTTTGCTCATTGCAAAAGCACTTTTTTCAAATGCTTGTTTTAGTTCCAATCCATCTATGTTTACTTCGTTAATATCTTTGTTGTTTTTATCAGCTGTTATGGTAGGAATCTCAGGATACTCTTCCGGGTCAAGGTAGCTTAGAGAATATTTACCGGTGTCGGTAATTAAATTAAGTTTTTTATTTGTGGTTAATTTGAAATGTATTGTTGTTTCCTTCAGTGAACGTACAATATCATTCAAGAGTCTTGCTGGAACCACCAGTTTTATATTTTCTTCAGTTACAACATTAAGAGAAGATTTCAAAGATATTTCCAAATCTGTAGCATATACGGTTAACTGCCCATCTTTAACTTCAAATAAGAAATTCTCAAGTATAGGCATTGGTGTTCTGGTAGGCACGGCTGGGATAATTTTACCAAGTAATTTTTCTAGTTCTTTGCTGTTAACTTTGAATTCCATATTTCTTCTCCAAGTTGAGTCAAAAAATATCAAAAATAGGGTAGACTTTCAATTTTAGTTGCAGTTAGTAATACAGTTCTCAACCGCATTAATATTATATAATGTTTATATATAAATAATATCTAATAATAATAAGGATGTTAATATGTTTATAACTAAAATTTATTATCAAAATGAGCTTTAATAGTAAAAATATCTTAACAAGTTAATGGTGAAAAGATGTTAATAAGTCAATGATGTTAAGATTATAAAAATTTGTTATTAGTTATCAACAAGAAACACCTTGTTAATTAACATTTTTCTAACAACGAATTAAGAAACTCCAAGTTCAATTTTATTTTTTAATGAATCTATTAATTCAGACATTTTTGCATCGCTGGCTATCAATTGTTCTATGGAAGATTGTGCATGTATAACAGTAGAATGATCTCTACCACCAAAATGAAGGCCGATAGTTTTCAAAGAAGACTTGGTGAATTGCTTGGAAAGATACATTGCAACTTGTCTTGCCAACACCACTTCTTTGCGCCTATTTTTTTCTCTCACTTTGTTTTCTTCTACGTTAAAGAACTCGCACACAATTTTAGTTATGTGATCGAT
>DYJK01000114.1 GCA_020723165.1 Melioribacter roseus
GATCACATTGCAACATTAAGAAATGCACGCGGAGAAGTTTTACCTGATCCGGTTACATTTGCTCTTATGGCAGAGCAATATGGCGTTGATGGAGTTGTAGTACACCTCCGTGAAGATAGGAGACATATCAGCGAACGCGATCTCCGTCTGTTGAGAGAGTTAATAACAACAAAACTCGATATGGAAATGGCAGCCGTTCCTGAAATTATAGATATTGCTTGCGATGTTATTCCAGAACTTGCGACTATTGTTCCGGAAAGAAGACAAGAATTAACAACCGAAGGCGGCATCAACGTAATTGATAATATCAAACAGATAAAATTGGCAATTCAAAGATTACATGAAGTTGAAGTGCCGGTTTCATTGTTTATCGAACCGGATATAAACCAAATTGATGCTGCGGCGGAAATCAACGCCGATTTTATAGAGATTCATACCGGGCACTATGCGAATGCAGTAAGTGAAGAAGATATTTTTGATGAACTCGAACGTGTCCGTGTTGCTGCAAAACATGCTAAGAAACTTAGTCTAGGCGTTAATGCCGGTCACGGATTAAACTATACCAACATGAAAGAATTTGTCGCAATAGAAGATATTGACGAAGTAAGCATCGGGCACGCTATAATTGCACGTGCCGTAGTAGTTGGTTTGGAAAAAGCTGTTAAGGAAATGATTGAAATTGTTAGAATGGCAAAATAATTACATTGTATTTCGTTCAGTTGATTATTTTGTTTAAAATAAAAAATGAAAAATATATTTTTTTACTTCATTCTTATTACAGTTACAGCAATCATAAATATATCTGCTCAATTTGAAAATGTTCAAATAAGTTTGAGCAATACACAAAATCCAAACGAAGTAACAATAGCCATTAATCCAGCTAATCCTAATTACATTGCAGCCGGTTCTAACCTGAATTTATTCTACTGGTCGTCTGATGCCGGCAAAACCTGGCAGCAGCAAATTTTGAGTTCTGTATTCGGAGTGTGGGGCGACCCCGTTGTTATTTATGACAACGATGGCAAACTCTATTATTCTCATCTCTCTTACCCTGGTTCAAACGGCTATTGGATAGATAGAATTGTAGTTCAGAAATCAACTGACTATGGTTCAACCTGGAATTCTGGGGTAGGTGTTGGTTACTCACCGCCAAGAAAAAATCAAGATAAAGAATGGATGGCAGTAGATTATTCTAATTCTCAATTCCGAAATAATATTTATATGGCATGGACAGAATTTGATACATACGCACCATATTACCCATCAACCGAATTGGATAGCACAAGAATTCTCTTCGCACGTTCAACAAATAGCGGCGATTCGTGGTCCACACCTTTTAAAATAAGTGATAGAGAGGGAGATTGTCTGGATGATGATAACACAGTCGAAGGATGCGTACCGGCTGTTGGTCCAAATGGCGAAGTTTACGTAAGTTGGTCCGGGCCATATGGATTAATGTTTGATCGTTCCTTGGATGGCGGAGAAACTTTCGGCAGCGATATTAAAGTTGCGGACTTAATTGCCGGTTGGACATTTGTAGTCCCTGGAATTAATAGATGTAACGGTTTGCCGGTAACCGCATGCGATATTAGCGATTCACCTTACAAAGGAAATGTTTACGTCAACTGGTCAGATCAAATTGCCGGTGATACAGATATTTACTTTGCTAAATCAACCGATAATGGTTCTACCTGGAGCGCTCCCAAAAAAGTTAATAATGATATTTTAAAACGCCATCAATTTTTTACATGGATGTGTGTCGATCCCAAAACCGGGATTATCTACATAGTTTTTTATGATAGAAGAGATAATTTAGATCCGTCAAGTGTTCAAACACATGTCTATATTGCCCGCTCCGATAATGGCGGAGAAGCATTTACAAATTATCGTGTTACTGAATCTCCGTTCTTTCCTGATATGAATCTATTTTTTGGCGACTATACAAATATTGCAGCTTACGATGGTAAAATTTATCCTATCTGGATGAGAATGGATAACTTTAAACTTTCTATATGGACTGCATTGATTGATGATGCCGACCTTGTTACAAATGTAGGCGAGCCATTACCTGATTTACCAAATCAATTTAAATTATATCAGAATTATCCTAATCCATTTAATCCAACGACAACTATAACATACGAACTACCCGAACCGTCATCTGTGACAATAAATATTTATGATATGCTTGGTAACGAAGTAGAATCTATTAAACAAGGTTACAAACAAGCCGGTAACCATGAAGTTCTTTTCAACGGTGAAAATTTGAGCAGTGGCGTTTACATATATAAATTGATAACGGAAAAAAGATCGGTTTCTAAAAAGATGTTATATTTGAAATAAAAATCCTACACTTGAATAGATCACTAAAACAGAAGCTAGATTATCACTACAAATTTTTTGACAGTTCCCAAATCTCTCCCGATCCGTTGGAGTTTTTACACCGTTATTCAAATTATCATGATATTGAAATAAGCGGAATTCTATCTTCAGTTTTTGCATACGGCAATGTAAAGCAGATTAGAAACACACTTGGTAAAATTCATTCGGTGATGGATTACAAGCCGTATGAGTTTGTAATGAATTTTAATATTAAAAAAGATAAAGTTAAGCTGGATGAAGTAAAACACAGATTTTTTTCTGCGGATGATATAACTAAACTTTTTGCAGCTCTAAATAAAATTTATAAAGTGTATGGTTCGCTGAAATATCTTTTCTTGCTCTATTATTTTGAAAAAGAAGATTCCTTAAAAGATACAATTTCATTTTTCTCGAATCATCTAACAGATTTGGTCTCGAATGGTTCTAAACCAACTCATGGAATAAAATTTATGTTCCCGGACCCATACAAGGGTAGTGCATGTAAAAGAATTAATTTGTTCTTGAGATGGATGGTTCGTAAAGATGATCTCGATTTTGGGTTGTGGTATGAAATTCCTACCTCTAAATTGATAATTCCGGTTGATACTCATGTCGCAAAAATTTGCAAGCGGTTAAGACTTACCAAACAAAAAAATGTCTCGTGGAAAATGGCTGAAGAAATTACAGAGCGATTAAAGGTGTTTGATCCAAACGACCCGGTTAAATATGATTTCGCTATTTGTCATATTGGGATGAGGGGATTGGATTTTTAATTCGAGTGAAAAGAAGAGTCTCGAATATTTATGATGCTTTATTTATAACAAATTGATTATGTCACTTCGAACGAAGAGAGAAGTCTTATAAACAAAAATATTTCTCCTCACTTTGTTCGTCGAAATGGGTATAATAGTCATTTTGTGTTGCTGATTTCATATTAAATCATTTTGGTTTTAGATAGAAGTACCATAGAAAATATTTTTGTTTATTGGTTTTTGATAAACCGCGATGTAAGCGGTAGTGTTCTTTGAGACGACTGAAGTAACCTTCTAAAGCATTGGTTGAGCGAGGTATCTTAGAGTTGCCTAAGTAATGAAACATGTTTGGAAGAGCTTTGAGTAACATACTTCGTGCACGAATGATGTCGCTAAATACTCGTCCACGATTGGTTGAAGTTTTTATTCCTGAACCAAAGCGTCTTTCCCAAGCATTAACACCTTTTACAAATCTAAGAGATTCATCTTTTGTTTGTATCTCTGTTAGTTTCAAAAACAACTCTCTAAGCTCCTTTGCTTCAATGCGTTTAGGATTTCGACGGCACCAACTTAGTCCTTGACGTTGAACATGAACTATGCAACGCTGCAAAATAATCTCTGGCCATACTTCTTGTAAATACTTGATTTGCTGTGTATTTCCATCGATTGTTGCACTTTCAAGTATTAGCCCAGATTCTGCTAAGTGTGTATAGAACAGCAAAAGTTCTCTTCCTCCTTCGCGAATATTATAAGCAGCTTCAACCAGGGTATTGTTCTCTGCATTGAGCGCAGCATATATACCTCTGGGTCTACGTAAATAAGTTTCATCAAAGATCAAGTGTTTAATGATTAATAAATCAGCTTCCATTTGAGGAGGTCTTTGATCAAGCCAGTATTGTATAACACGCCTTGCTGTTGATTGACTGACTCTGTTCATTCGAGCTAATTCTCTTACACTGTAACCTTCTTCTACCCACAGCTTAAACCAATTGTATCGTCGAGAAGATTTTTCTTTTCCTGAACGCCAAGAGTAACTTCGATGACAACTAAAACAGTAAAATCGTTGTCTTCCTTGGAGACTATTTCCATTGCGTTTTACTTCAGTGGAAGAACAATAAACACAGTGTTTTTTTTCATCATTCTCACTTGTTTTTAGTTTCTTCCCAGTAACTTAATATCAAAGAACATCTTATAGCTATTTTAGCAACACTTTTTGACTATTATACCCGAAATGACAAATTATCGTTGTATCATTTCGAACGTAGTGAGAAATCTTAAAAACAAAAAGATTTCCCTAATCAAGTTTATCGAAATGATGAACGAATTACTACTACTGTCTGTACATCGATGTGCTTAAATATTCCGGGTTCAATTTAAGCATTGCATCATAATGGATTTTTGCTTTTTCCAGGTTGTTATTGGCAGCATAATATTTGAATAATGCCTGGTGAGCTATCACATCATAAGGGTTTAATTCTATCAGCTTTGTAATATATTCTAAAGCTAAGTAATCCTTACGCTGGTTTGCATAAATTGTAGCGAGCATTCTGTATGGTTCGCTGAAATTTACGGGACCGATTGCAATCATCTGCTCACAAAGCATGGTCAATTCATCATATTTATCTGAATTCATTTTTAGATTGATTGATCGTACATAAAGATCTATATACTTAAGATTAAACTTTGGATTTGCACCAAATCTTACATAATTATTTTCATTCGGGGGATCATCTTTCCTTTTGTAAATAGTTTCGGTATAACCGTGTATTGCCTCAAAGTAAAATGGGTAATATTCATTCAAAAATTTTTCTTTAGCAAAAAGAGCACGCTCTGCAAATGCACTTGGTTTAATCCCGGTTGAGAAGTAGATAAAATCAGGTTCGCGTGAAAGGATATAATCTGCATTATATTTTCTCTCTTTCCACCCGGCAGCAGATTCCGAAATCTCATCGATCGGTTTTGGATCGTGTGCAACAGTCTCATCAGTCAGACCTAACATATCTATAACAGTCGCATTACAATAGTATGAAAGCGCACCAATTGTTGAAGCCGCAACTGTTAAGTTTTTACTATGATAATTTTGATAATCATGCAGCCAACTGCCGGTGCTTGACATCTTTGCTACTAAGTTGTCTTCAAAGAATGCAAATTTTTCTATTTTGTCTTTTGGCATATAATAATTGAATGACACAACAGCAATAAATATTAACATCGGCATATAAATTTTGATAATGGATGATCCGTTTTTTTGAGTAGAGTTAAAAATTAAAAATATAACAACTGTGAATATTAAGAAGAGAATTGGCATTACTGGTAGAAAAAATCGATATATAGGGAGAACATCTCCACCCACAAGGATAACATAAACGGTATAGCACAAAGTAATTATGAAAAGTAATAACATCTTATCTTTTAGTTTTTTCTTAAACATCAAATAAGCGGGTGCGAGGTAAATCAATCCCCACAACATATATGTTTTCATAAAATCTATTGTGTAATCAATTCCAGTTGTAAAGTACTCTATTGATGAGCCCGTCTTAGCATAAAAAGTATTTGGCAACGGATATCCGTAATAGAATAATCTGAAAATCAGATACAAAAGATTTGGTATCAAATAGATTGCGAAGAAGACGATATTTTTTTTGGAAAATATTTTTTTGACAACACTTTTCCCGGTTTCGACTTTTGTTGAAATGATTAACAAATGAAAAAGTATAATGGCGAAAATCAAGTTTGTTTCTGGGCGTGCGAGTGATGACATCATAAAAAGGAATGATGAAAGAAAAAATTGTTTGCTGTTTTTCTGTGAAAGATAAAAGTATAAAGCCGCTGTGATAAGCAAGACAAATAATGTTGTTTCCATACCGCTTATTGCCCAGTACTGGAATGCACCATTGAATGCTATCATGAATGATGATCCGACTAAAAATGCTGGGTTAACCCCTTCGTCGTTATTGTTTAATTTTTTGAATATCAATTTTGACAATGGCAGTAATAAAATAATTACTGCTGCACCGAATAAAACTCCAAGTAGTTGGGCGGTGCTAACAATTTCAGAACCAAGTAATGTTGTAAGGGATAAAATTAAGACCCAAAGTAAACTGGAGAATCCTTCAACATGTTCTCCGGGATTAAATGTTAATCCATCGCCATTTATAAAATTTTTAACATAGCGGAAAGTAATGTATGAATCATCCTGGATATGGGGGCGGGCGTAACAGAGATAAATAAATATTCCGGTAAGTATAACTACAATGAGTAGGGAAGTATAATTGTAGTTTTTTTTCTCAATTTGTTTTGAAAACGCCGGGGTTTTCTTTTTCTGTTTAGACATTAATTTCTCTATCTAAAATTTTGATGTGCAATATGATTGAATGAGCTGAAAATTACAAGACGGATCTCTGGACTTGTCCGCCGAGACTGAGGTACAATTTGAGATTGTGGATCGGGGATTTGTAATTAGGATTTATCATTTAACATTCAAAATTTACCATTCATAATTTCTTTTTAAGGTTCGGTAGTAAAAAAAGGGTTGCTCTGCTATGATTACATCTTTATATTAGGCGCACATTTTATATAATATTTGTTCAATTTTTCGAAACAACATAACTATCTCACCAATTTCAGGAGAACTTATGGCGGAACAAAAAAAGTTTGTCCCCTTTGTCTCATCCGAAACCAACATGGCAGAATTCACAATACGCGCATTAATTATTGGATTGGTCATGTCGGTTATATTGGGTGCTGCCAATGCGTACTTAGGATTGAAAGCCGGAATGACAATTGCCGCTACATACCCGGCTGCAGTTATAGGAATGGCGTTAATTAGATTATTCAAAGGTACTATCCTCGAAGAAAATTTTGCACGTACGGTCGGTTCAATCGGAGAATCGATTGCCGCCGGTGCTACATTTACCTTACCGGCATTTTTTATAGCCGGAATTTGGGTTCCGTTCTTTTCAACCGGTAATTATTTGATCTCTGCCGCAATCATGGCTGCCGGTGGTGTTCTCGGAATCATGTTTGTTGCAATGCTTCGCAGAGTAATGGTGGAAGATGTTGATCTTCCATTCCCGGAATCTGTTGCAGCAGCAGAAATTCATAAAGCCGGAAGACACGGTGGTACCGGTTCAAAATTTTTATTTACTGCTATGGGAGTTGGTGCATTAGTAGAAGTATTAAAACAGTTTCAATTATTTGCTGCCAATGGAGTTAGTTTACTTAAACTTTCAAAAGGAAATATTTTATTCCGTTCACCAGATATCAGCCCGGCATATATGGGTGTTGGATATATAATTGGTCCACGTCTTGCCGCACTCAACTTCAGTGGTGGAGTTATTGCGTGGGGGTTACTTGCACCAATGATCGCTTATTTTAAATATGGCGATACTCCTATGGAGGGTCAAGACTGGATTTATACAATTACTCAAGTTTGGAAAGATTATGTAAGACCTATTGCAATTGGCGGAATGCTTGTAGGTGCAAGTTTTACATTGTGGCGAATGAGAAAAAATTTGATCGCCGGAATTTCACGTTCTATCGGTGATGTTAAAAAAGCTGCAAAGGGAGAATCAGCTCACGTAGAAAGAATTGAAAAAGATATTCCATTCAAGTGGGTTTTGATTGGAATCGGGCTAACTGGTGTTGCAACATTTTTCATTTATAACTTTTTTGCACAAGATATTTTTGCTGCATTAGTTGCAACAGTTGTAATGATAATAGCCGGATTTTTCTTCGCTGCTGTATCTGGCTACCTTGTTGGAATTATCGGGTCATCAAATAACCCTATAAGCGGGCTGACACTTTCAACATTGGTAGTTGCTGCTTTATTGATGGTTGCATTAGGAATGAGCGGAAATGCTGGTGTTGCTGCTGTTCTTGGTGTTGCTGCCGTTGTTTGCGTCTCTGCTGCAGTAGCCGGAGAGATGCTGCAAGATTTGAAAGCCGGGCATTTCCTTGGCGGTACGCCCTGGAAAATGCAAGTTGGTGATCTTTTCGGAATCGCTCTTTCATCATTAGTTATGTTCTATCCATTAATGGTTTTACATGAAGGTGATATTAAAGCCGGGGGCACCGGATTTGGCGGAGAAGCTCTCGCAGCTCCTCAAGCAAGTTTAATGGCTATCCTTTCTAAAGGTATCGTTGCCGGTGAAATGGAATGGATATTAATACTTGTTGGAATGCTGATGGGTGTAGGATTTATTTTGATGAATGTAAAAAGTCCTATGTTAGTTAGTGTTGGTATGTATCTTCCACTTGGAACTACATTTGCGATTTTTGTTGGCGGTTTGATAAAAGGAATAGTTGAGAGGTTTAATGAGAAAAGAAAATTCAATGATGCACAGAAATCGAGAGTGGAAAATACCGGTATATTGCTTGCTGCCGGATTGATTGCGGGTGAAGCACTTGTCGGTTTATTATTCGCAACCATAGTGTTCTTCACAGAAAAACGCCCGAATGAAATTTTCTCATTCTTTGATTATCCTTCATTCTGGGTGAGCATACTGGTAGTTATTGGTTTGGCATATTACCTTGTTGGTGTACCGCTGAAGAATGCCGGCAAACCGGATGATCCGGCACCACCACAAGTTTCAATGTAAGGTATTCTGAACCCCGATATTTCGGGGTGAAGAATCTTTTATAGTTTTAACTGCCACCACTTTGCGGTGGCAGTTTTTTGAAATTTATCTGTATCAATATACATGTTCGATTCCAGCACTGTGTTTATCGAAGTATCGGAAACGGAATCTTTTTTAAAAGTGTTATTAAGGAATATATATGCCTCGTAGTTTTTCCGAACGAAGAAAAATTTTGAAGAATGCAAATTACCTCGAACTCCATCCAATCCGTATACATAAAGAAGAAATAGATAAGGAGAATCTTGTTACTATCCTTATACCAAAATTTACAAATAAATTTTTAGTGAAATACTTTGTACCGAAGATGAAATCCCCGGTAATAAAATTAAAACTTGATGAACTGGGTTCGTCAGCATGGTTGTTGTTCGATGGTAAAAAAAATGTTGGTACAATTGCTGCATCATTAACGGAAAAATTTGGAGATAAAATACAACCGGTAAATGAGAGGTTAACAAAATTTTTAACCGGTTTATACGAACAAAAATTAATTTCATTCACAGAAATAAATTAGAAGGGAGATTTTCGATGGGAGAGATATTAGGAAATTTAAATCCCGGGCTACTCTGGAAACATTTTGAAGCATTGACTCAAATACCGCGGCCATCGCGTAAAGAAGAACAAGCTGCTAAATATGTTATCGATTTTGCAAAGAAGAATAATTTGGAATTTGCAAAAGATAGTTTTGGAAATGTTGTAATACGTAAACCGGCAACACCGGGTAAAGAAAATTTGAAAGCTGTTGTTATGCAAGGGCATCTTGATATGGTTGCTGAAAAAAATGCAGATGTGACACACGATTTTGATGAAGACCCTCTTAAAATTTATGTAGATGGAGATTGGGTTAAAGCAACCGGTACAACACTTGGAAGTGATAACGGTGTTGGTGTTGCCGCTTCACTTGCCGTTCTTGAATCAAATGATCTTGAACACGGACCAATTGAAGCATTATTCACACTTGATGAGGAAACCGGTTTAAACGGTGCACAAGCTTTGCAACCCGGATTTGTTCACGCTGATATTTTAATGAATCTTGATTCCGAAGAGGATGGCGCACTCTATATCGGATGTGCCGGCGGACAAAATACATTTGTCAAATTTAAATTCAATCCTAAAGATGCACCGGCTAACACAATTCCACTTGAAGTTAAAGTTTTAGGTTTAAAAGGGGGCCACAGCGGTCTTGATATTATTACCGGCAAAGGTAATGCTATTAAATTGATGGTTAGATTACTTCATGAATTGAATTACAAATTTGGGATTAATCTCGTTTCAATTAATGGCGGAAGCAAACACAATGCAATTCCGCGCGAAACATTTGCTGCCATTCGTGTTCCTAAAAAAGTTTTGAGCGATGTTCTAAAATATGTAGAAGATTACAACTCTGTAGTTAAAGCAGAACTTGCCAGCGTTGAACCCGGGTTGAATGTTTCTGCAAGTGAAGTAAAATCAAAATCCAAAGTGATGGATAAAACCACTGCGCAGAAATTAATCGATTCACTTTACACTGTTTCGAACGGTGTGATTAAAATGAGTGCGGATATTGAAGGTCTTGTCGAAACATCTACAAATCTTGCAGTTGTAACTACTAAGGGAAAAACTGTTGATGTAATTTTAAGTCAGCGAAGTTCCGTAGAATCAGAAAAACATGATATATCCAATTCAATCGCATCACTTTTTAGATTAGCAAATGCAGAAGTAAAGCAAGGCGATGGTTATCCGGGCTGGAAACCAGATGTACACTCGCCGGTTCTTGGTGTTATGAAAAAAGTATTCGAAAATAAATACGGTAAAGAGCCGGAAGTTAAAGCAATTCATGCCGGCTTGGAGTGCGGAATTATTAAAGAACGTTATCCTGATATGGATATGATTTCATTTGGTCCAACTATTATGGGTGCTCACTCACCCGATGAAAAAGTACAAATCAGTACCGTAGAAAAATTCTGGAATAATCTTGTTGAAGCATTAAAAAACATTCCTTCCAAAAATTAAAAACGACCACCCCCACATCCCCCTCCTAAATTAGGAGGGGGAACCAAGGGGAGGTTGGACCTTTATTATGACAGAATCAATACAAACCAAACGCGAACCATCAGTTTTTTTCCGATGGGCAATATTAGTTGTAATCAGTCTCGCAATGTTTGGCAACTATTATATTTATGACAGTATCAGTCCGTTAGCCGATCTGTTAGTAAAACAACTAAAATTTTCAGATGCAAACATTGGATTGCTTCAAGGCATTTACAGTGTGCCGAACATAATCATGGTTCTTATCGGTGGAATTGTAATTGATAAGATCGGTACAAGAATTTCTACATTTATCTTTACACTTTTATGTTTGATTGGTGCATCTATCACTGCTTCATTCAGCGATATTACCATGATGGCACTCGGCAGATTGGTTTTTGGTCTTGGTGCAGAATCAATGATAGTTGCAATCACGACGGTTATCGGCAGATGGTTCAAAGGAAAACAGCTTTCATTTGCATTCGGTCTAAATTTAACATTGGCTCGTCTCGGTTCCTTTGCAGCACTGAACTCACCAACGTGGGCAAAAGCTTTTTATAATGATTATAGATACCCGTTATTATTTGCCGTGGTTGCCGGGGTAATTGCAATTGCAATGATAATTCTTTATTGGGGAATGGATGCTTATGCCGAGAGGAATTATTCACTCCGCCCGGTTCCAAAACAAGATGAAATAAAATTTAAGGAAGTATTTAGTTTTTCAAAATCATATTGGTTTGTTGTTCTACTCTGTGTAACATTTTATTCCGGTATTTTCCCGTTCCAGACATTTGCCGTTAAATTTTTTATTGATGTGCACGGTACAACCCGCGAAATGGGTGGTTTCCTTTCAAGTATGCTTACTCTTTCAGCGATGGTACTTACACCTTTATTCGGATTATTGGCAGATTATATTGGTAAACGTTCTTTAATGATGATGCTTGGTTCACTGATTTTGATACCGGTTTATTTGATGATGGCTTATACTAATATTAGTCTCTATGTTCCAATGGCAATGATGGGATTAGCATTCTCGCTAATACCGGCTATAATGTGGCCATCAGTTGCTATTATAGTTGATGAAGCAAAACTCGGTACAGCATATGGATTAATGACGATGATCCAAAATATTGGTCTCGCCGGTTTTAATTTTTTGATCGGCTGGGCAAATGATACCAGTGGTGGTTACACAATGGGAATGTGGATTTTTTCATCACTCGGATTTTTTGGTTTACTGTTTGCATATATGTTAAGAAGAAGTGAAACCGGCAGCTATAATCACGGGTTGGAAGTAGGTATAAAAAAATCCAGTTAAGAACTTAGCAGAAATTTTTTGTAATTTATTTATAGATATTTTTCAAACTCGCTAAGTGTGTGTGAATTTTGAAGTTAATCCTAAA
>DYJK01000115.1 GCA_020723165.1 Melioribacter roseus
GCTAAATAAGTAGGATCGCTTCCTTCGGTAACAATTCCGTCACTTATTAGAACAGCAGAATTTATATTCTCTTCACTGTTCATGAATGAAAATATTTGCGCAATGTTGGTATTCGGTTCATCAAATAACAAGCTCTCAGCCACGTTCGATTTTTGTTCTTTAATTTCATTACCGAACGTGTTTATTACGAAATTATTTTCATCCGATAACGTGTTTACAAAATTCTTGATTAAATCAGCCCGGGTTGTGCTGTCTTTAATTGTTATCGATTTACTGTTATCGATGAAAACAAAATTCTTAGTTTCAATCTTTTCTTTTTTTGTAATTGTTAATAACGGCTCAAAGATCAGAAAAAATATTAAGGCAATAATTATAGATCTAAGTGCCACTAAAAGATACCGGTTGAAATTTGAAATTGATGGAAGGGTATAGCGATAAATATAAAATGAGTATGCAGCCAATAGAATAACGCAAAGGATTATTACCAGGAGGTTATAAGTGGTTGTTAGACTAAAGTTTTCAATATTGCCCATGCTGATTATTCAATTTAAGTATTTAATAAGCTGCCTAAATTCCAGGTTTTCATCGAATCATAAGTTTTGTAATCGGTCAAATCAAAATGAATAGGCGTAACAGATACGTAATTATTTTTAATTGCAAATTGATCTGTAATTAAATCGTTATCCGTTTGAATTAGATTTCCCGTCAACCAATAATATTTCTTGCCGTAAGGATCGTATCTTTCCTCGTAAATATCATCCCATTTCGATTTCCCTTGTTGGGTAAGAAGAATTCCGGCAATTTTTTCTTCAGGAACGTCGGGTACATTCACATTTAGTAACGTTCCGTTAGGCAAACCTTTCCTGATTACTTTTTGAACTAACTGGGCAACTATTTTAGCGGCTGAGTCGAAATGTTTTGCTTCGTGGCTTGCAACAGAAACAGCGATAGCCGGTACATCCATAATTGCGGCTTCGCGTGCCGCCGATACTGTACCGGAATAGATTATATTAATTGCAGTATTGGATCCGTTATTTATTCCTGAAATAACTATATCGGGCGAGGTTTTTAAGATATTTCTAATTCCGATTTTTATGCAATCTGCCGGAGTTCCGTCAATAGCATATCCAAAAAAGTCTCCGTTTTTATAGTACTCTGTTATTCGCAGCGGAATTTTCATAGTGATGGCATGGCCAACAGCACTCTGTTCTGTACTTGGAGCTACAACAACAACATCTCCAATCTTTTTCAATTCATTCGCTAAAGCATTTATCCCCGGGGAATCGATCCCGTCATCGTTTGATATAAGTATTTTCACTTTTCACCAAAATTGTATTTACTAATATCCAAATATACTTAAAATCGAACGTTGCATTAAATGATTATTAACAATTTCTTAATTATTGTATCTTTAATTAATCTTATCCCGATAATTGTTAATTTAATGCAACCAATATTAAGGTATATGAAATTTTTAATCTTTCTAATATTCTTTTTAAGTACTGGAATATTGTACTCTCAAATAGAAACTGAAGATGCCGGTAGCATTGAAATATTTGTGATTGATTCTTACATAACACCGGAAACACCGCATAAGTTTGTTCTTTCATTTTTTACGAGCGATAGCTGTAAATCAATGATTGTAATTAACAGCGACAAATACAAAGTTTCAGAAAAATATACCGACAACCACAAATTCGAACTTATCTTGGACAAAAAATCAGGTCAGAACAAATTTACTTATCAATTAATTGTAAATGACTTTAATGGAAATGAATCGACAAGCCAGGTTTATGAAGTAGAAATACCGCAAGAAATGATCTTAGCCGGTGAAAAAGATTTGGATCTTCTGCAAGTCTGCTGTTTCGGCGGAGTTATTTTTGGTCTGCCTTCGCCTACATTAGTTTTAGTAGGTGACAAATCATATTTTGGATTATCGAAAGAGATACCGATTTTTTCTTTCTACTCAACGGGGTATAACTATCCGGTTGGTTATATTGGGGCTGAATATTCATACATTTTCAATCATGACAAAAAAAATTTTTTACGATTCGGTTATAAACATTTATTTCAACTTGAATTTATTGAATACATTTCCGGTGGACTGAATTACTTTACGGATTTCAAAGGATATAACGGTATAAGTCCGGAATTTTCCTTCGGCTTGTTCCAAATACAAAACGTGTTTACATTATTCTTAAGGTATCGTTATAACCTTCAAACAATTAAGGGCGGCGAAGATTTTCACGAGTTCAGCGTTGGATTATATTCAAACTTTTTCTCAATTAATTTTTAAGAATATAAATGTTGGAAACAGCAAACATATTTTCTGTTAGTGAAATTACAAACCTGATTAAAGTTACTCTTGAAGAAAATTTTCAGGAAATAAATATCATCGGCGAGATATCAAATTTTAAAGCACACATTTCCGGCCATTGGTATTTTACGCTTAAAGATGCAAATGCCCAGATAAGCTGTACGATGTGGAGAGGGGTTAACAATTATGTTTTCTTCACGCCCCAGGATGGAATGAAAGTTATTGTTAAGGGAAAAGTAACAGTTTATCCGCCGCGTGGAAGTTACCAGATAGATGTTCGTTCAATGAAGCCGGCCGGTATTGGGGAACTCCAGGCAGCATTTGAAAAATTGAAGCAGAAATTATCCGACGAAGGTTTGTTCGATCCGGTGCATAAAAAACCGGTTCCAAAATTTCCAAGAAAGATTGGAATAGCAACTGCAATTGATGGTGCCGCGTTCCAGGATATGAAAAGTATTGCTGCCCGTAGATTTCCCTTGATAGAGTTAGTTATTGCACCTTGCAAAGTTCAAGGAGAAAGCGCAGCAGAAGAAATAGTTGAAAGTATCAAATTGTTAAATAAGCAAAAAGATATTGATATTATTATTATTGGAAGAGGAGGCGGTTCTCTGGAAGACCTTTGGGCTTTCAATGAAGAAATTGTTGCTCGCGCTGTGTTCGATTCTAAAATTCCTATTATCAGTGCTGTCGGTCATGAGATCGATTTCACTATTTCCGATTTTGTTGCTGATTTAAGAGCACCAACTCCTTCGGCAGCAATCGAATTAGCGACACCAAACAGAGATGACCTTTTTGCCTTTATAAGTGAATTTTCATATTATTTCACGGAAAAAATTTCCGGCATTATCAACGACAATATTCAAGAAATTGAGCTTATTACCTCTTCTTATGGTTTTCGTTTACCCCAGGATTTAATTAAAAGTAATACGCAGTTTCTGGATAATTCGCTTTTACGATTCCAAAATTTTTTTGATAATAGGATGATGATTGATGCCAATCAATTGCGGTTAATGGAAAGTAAAATTGAATCTTATAATATCACTAATACTTTAAAAAGAGGATTCGTTCTCGCAAAACAAGAGGGGAAAATTGTCCCTAGAAAAGAAAAGATCGAATTAACTAAACCAATTGAATTAGAATTTTATGATGGAGAAATAAAAATTAATAATGACTAAGAAAAAAGATAATTCGTTTGAGGATTCTTTAAAACGATTGCAAGAAATTTCCGATACCTTGGAAAAAGGAGAAATTAGTCTTGAAGAATCTATTAAATTGTACGAAGAAGGAATTAATCTGGCAAAATTTTGTTATACTATCTTAAAACAAGCCGAATTAAAAGTAACTGAATTAAAAAAGCAGCTTGAAAACGGTATCAAGGAATAAGGATAGGGATTACTGATGGTAGATAAAACAAATTATAAAATTCTATTTAATATCGATTCTCCTTCGGATATCAGGAAATTACCTTTAAGTGATTTGAAAATTCTTTGCACAGAAATCCGCCAGTATATGATTGATGTTATTTCGCAGATCGGCGGTCATTTCGGCGGCGGACTCGGAACGGTTGAATTAACTATTGCTCTTCATAAAGTTTTTAACACGCCTAAAGATTTGATCGTTTGGGATACCGGGCATCAAGCATATCCTCACAAGATTATAACCGGAAGAAGGGATAAATTAAATACAATCCGTAGATTAAATGGTTTAAGTGGATTTCTAAAACGTACCGAAAGCGATTACGACGCATTTGGCGCCGGGCACGCATCAACTTCTATTTCTGCCGCTCTTGGTATGGCTGTTGCAAATGACATACTTAAAAAAGATATTAAAGTTGTTGCTGTAATCGGCGATGGTGCAATGACCGGTGGTATGGCATACGAAGCTATGAATAATTCCGGCGTGTTGAAAAAAAATCTCATTGTTGTTCTCAACGATAATCAAATGTCGATTGCACCAAATGTTTGGCAGATTTCTAATTACTTTACCGAAGTGATCTCACATCCCGAGTACAATAAATTCAAAGGAGCTATCTGGGATTTAACCGGTAAGCTGGATAATTTCGGCGATAGAATACGTAAAGTTGCGGCTCGGGTTGAGCACGGTATTAAATCGATCGTTACACCGGGAATGTTATTCGAAGCGCTTGGCTTTCGTTACTTCGGTCCGGTAAATGGTCACAATGTAAACCAGTTGATTAAAATATTCGAGCATGTAAAAAATTTGCCGGGACCTATATTAGTCCATACATTGAGTGAAAAGGGGAAAGGTTATAAACCGGCTGAGGATCATGAACAGAGATTACATGCCGCTACACCGTTTGATAAAATAACCGGGCAAGTAATTAAAAAAAGTGGTGCGGCACCTTCGTACACCGCAATTTTTGGAAAAGCTTTAGTAGAGATTGCTAAACAAAATCCCAAAATTGTTGGAATAACAGCCGCAATGCCTGATGGCACCGGCTTAGATTTTCTTCAAAAAGAAATTCCGGATCGTTTTTATGATGTTGGTATTGCAGAAGAACACGCAGTAACGTTTGCTGCCGGAATGGCAACCCAGGGAATTATTCCAGTAGTTGCTGTCTACTCAACTTTTCTTCAAAGAGCGATAGATCAAATTATTCACGATGTTGCTTTGCAAAAGCTTCATGTAGTGTTTGTTTTAGACAGAGCCGGACTTGTTGGTGCCGATGGCCCAACACACCATGGTGCTTTTGATCTAACTTATTTAAGGTTTGTTCCTGGAATGGTGGTAATGGCGCCAAAAGATGAGGCGGAGTTACGCAACATGATTTTTACCGCAATAAATTATGAAAAAGGCCCGATCGCTGTTAGATATCCGCGCGGATCTGCTTTAGGCGTTGAGTTGAAAGAGGGTTTCGAGCAATTAGAAATTGGTAAAAGTGAGTTGATAAAAGAAGGGGATGATGTTGCAATTTTAGCAATCGGGAATATGGTTGATTATGCAAAGAAAGCTTCTATCCTATTGGAAGATTCAGGTATCAATCCAGAAATAATAAATATGCGTTTTGTTAAACCTTTGGATACCGGGAGACTCGACAATATCGCCGCACGGTTTGAAAAAATTATAACAGTAGAGGAAAACTCGATCATTGGCGGGTTTGGCTCGGCAGTACTTGAGTATTTTGCCGGGAAGAATTTCAAAAACGATATTTTGAAAATCGGTTTACCGGATAATTTTGTTGACCACGGTACACAAGAAGAATTACATGCATTAATTGGTATCGACCCGAAAGGAATTGCAGAAAAGGTGAAGACGTTTGCAAGAAGTTCCGGAATTAAAAACGAGGTAGAGATTTAATGGAAAAAACAAAAGTTGGTATTGTTGGACTTGGTGGAATGGCACAGCTTGTTCATTTACCAATCCTATCCAAATTTGAAAATGTCGAACTCAAAGCTGTTTGTGAAATAAATCGAAGCAGATTAAAGACTGTTGCGGAGAAATTCACTTCTGCAAACCAGTATGTTGATTATAAAGAAATGCTCGATAAAGAGGAGCTTGATGCAATAATTATTGCAACACCAACAAACACACATTTGAATCTTGCCATCGATTGTTTACAAGCTAAGAAAGATATTTTGATTGAAAAACCGATTGCCTTGAATTATACAGAAGCCAGGGAGATTGTTTCAACTGCTAAGAAAAATAAAAAACAAGTAATGGTTGGAATGAATCTTAGGTTCCGCCCGGATGCAATGTTACTGCGCAGTTTGATAAGCAGCGGTGAACTTGGTAATCTTTTTTATATTAAGTGCGGATGGCTGAGGGAACAAAGCAGCAATCAGAAATGGTTCTTAAGCAAGAAACTTTCAGGCGGCGGAGTTTTATTTGATCTTGGTATTGTTATTCTCGATCTCGCTCTCTGGATGATGGGTGATGAAGAACTTGAATCGGTAGCAGTTCAAAAATTCTACCAGTCTAATAAAGATGTTGAAGATTCTGTGGTCGGCATTATTCGTTTTAAAAAAGGGATGGTACTTAATTTTGAAGTAAGCTGGGACTTGTATTCGGAGGAGAATTCATTTAATCTAACCGCACACGGAACAAATGGAACTGCTTTTTTAAATCCGCTTAGATTATTCAAAAAAATTGGTACAAGTCATATCGATTACACGCCGAATAAAAGTACGGGTGCTCAAAATCTGTTTAGAAAGTCGTATGAAAATGAATTAAAACATTTTATCGGTTCTATAAGAGAAGGGGTAAAGGTTATCTCATCCGGCGAGGAAGCATTAACAAGAATGTACTTACTAGAAAATATTTATAAATCAGCGGAGCTTCAAAAAGAAATAAGAGTTAAAAATATATGAAAGAGAAAATACTGTTAGTTGATGACGAAAAAGATATTGTAGAATTTTTGCAATATAATCTTAAACAAGAAGGGTTCCATGTAATTACTGCTAATGATGGTATGGAGGCAATCGAGAAAGTTTCTAAGAAGCCAGATTTGATTATCCTGGATGTGTTGATGCCCAAAATGGACGGTTATGAAGTCTGCAGAAGAATTCGAACGATGAGCGAGTTTAAAAATACCCCAATTATTTTCCTAACTGCTAAATCATCCGAACTTGACGAGATCCATGGGTTAAACCTTGGTGCTGATGATTTTATCCAGAAGCCGATTTCACCTAAGAAATTGATTGCGCGTGTTAAATCTAATTTACGAAAACATGAAAGCAATATCGATAGCGCTATGATCAACGAAATTAAAATTGGCCCCTTAGTTATTAATAGAGAACGGTACACAATAAGTGTTGACGGTAACAATATTGTTTTTCCTAAAAAAGAATTTGAAATTCTTGCCTATTTAGCCGCTAACCCGGGTAAAGTTTTTCACCGGGATAAAATTCTTGGGGATGTTTGGGGAACGGATATCTATGTTGTTGAAAGAACAGTGGATGTACATATAAGAAAAATTAGAGAGAAACTTGATAAACATGCCGACCTGATTGAAACAATCAAAGGGGTGGGATATCGTTTCAAAAATATTGAATAATCTTAAAGAGAATTTTTTATTTGCTGGTAATTATATACTCTCTATTTCGGTTACCATCTTAATATCTACATTATTAATTTATTTCATCATTGGCGCCAACCTCAAGTTATTTTTCGTTTTAGCTCTCTTTTATTTTATCACATCCATAATAATTCTCAACATTGTTGGTTCCAAAAGAAAACGTGAAATAGAAAATGTTAAAAACATTATTAATGCTATTAGAAAAAATTCATTTGAAACGCCGGAGGAGATTAAGCTTGGCAAATATCTGCTTGAGTTAGAAGGTGAAATTAAAGCAATGTTCCTGAGGACAAAAAATGATATTGCTAATTTGAAGAAATTGGAACAAGTAAGAACAGAGTTCCTCGGTAATGTCTCCCATGAATTACGAACGCCCATTTTTGCAATTCAAGGTTATCTTGAAACATTATTAGATGGCGCATTGAAAGACGAAAAAGTGAATAAGACTTTTCTGCAGAAAGCAAACCAGCATACGATTAACCTAAACAATTTGTTGAATGACCTGATTGATATTTCGATGATTGAGTCGGGCCAAATGAAAATGAGTTTCCGCTATTTTAATGTAAATGATTTTTTTGAAACATTGAATCTTGAGATGAAACCACACGCTCAGCAAAAGGGATTGGAATTAAATTTTCAAAAGGTTAAGCCCAATCTTCAACTTTTTGGCGATAAAGAAAAAATAAAACAAGTTATGGTTAATCTTATCATGAATGCCATAAAATATACAGAGAAAGGTTCTGTAGAAATTGGTGTGACTGATGAATCAAAAAGAGCCCTCATATTTGTTAGAGACAGCGGTATTGGTATATCTGAAAGAGACTTAGATAGAATTTTCGAAAGATTTTATCGCGTTGATAAAGACAGATCACGTTCTGTTGGCGGTACCGGGCTCGGTCTGGCCATAGTAAAACATATCTTAGAAGCCCACGGCTCTAAAATTGAAGTAAAAAGTACACCCGGTGTGGGCAGTGAATTCTCATTTTCACTCAAAAAGTAGTTAAATCATATATTTCTAATAGGTTTCAGTCATTTTCTGCACATATTTTTTTGACTTATTTAGCCTCAATATCTATATTTACCGCTCAAAATTTTGATTATTGGAGGAATGATGATTGCTGTTGTAGATATCGCCGGGCAACAGTTTAAGGTTACTGAAAAAAGTAAATATTATGTACCTAGATTAGAAGCAGAACCTAATTCTGAAGTTGTTTTTGATAAAGTATTGTTATTAAATGATGACAAAACAACAAAAGTTGGTACCCCTACTGTTAAAGGTGTTAAAGTTCATGCTAAAGTTTTGGAACATTTGAAAGACGATAAAGTAATTGTGTTCAAGAAAAAAATAAGAATTTCTTATAAACGCACACGCGGACACAGACAATTTTTAACAAGAATTGAAGTTACTAAAATAGCTTAGTAACTGGAGGTTTAATTATGGCTCATAAAAAAGGTCAAGGATCATCTCGTAACGGACGCGATAGTAATCCGCAATATTTAGGTGTTAAAGCATTTGGCGGAGAAAAAGTTACTGCCGGTTCAATACTCGTTCGTCAAAAGGGAACAAAATTTCATCCCGGGATTAATGTAAAACGTGCCGGTGACGATTCTTTGTTTTCTACTATAAATGGATTTGTAAAATTTGAAGTTAAAAAGAACGATAGAAAATATATCAGCGTTTACGAATCTAAGGCTTAACAAATTTCTACAATATGTTAACATAAGCCCTCCTTATAGGAGGGCTTGTTATTTATTAAAATCCCAATCTATCCATATCAGCAACTAAAACTTTTACTGCCTCAACAGAATTGTTCAGCATATTTTTTTCTTCTTCATTCAAACTGATTTCGATAACTCTCTCAACACCATTTGCACCTAAAACTGCCGGCACTCCAACGTAATAACCGTTTATACCGAATTCACCGTTAAGATAGGCACAAGTCGGAAGAACTCTTTTCTCATCATTCAAAACTGCTTTAGCCATGGCTATTGCAGATGCAGCCGGTGAATAAAATGCCGAACCGGTTTTTAATAATTTAACAACTTCACCGCCGGCCATTTTTGTTCTTTGAACCATTGCATCCATAACTTCTTTTGCTTTAGCAGCATCTTTATATTTTCTTTCTAACAATTCCATTACCGGAATTCCATTAACGTTTGCATAACGAACCAATGGTACCATCGTATCGCCGTGACCGCCGAGAACTAATGCATTAATATCTTTTACAGATACACCGAGTTCCCAGGCGATGAACGTTGCAAAGCGCGATGAATCTAAAACACCGGCTTGACCAATAACTTTGTTGTGTGCGAACCCCGTAACTTTTTGGCAAAGTGTTACCATTGCATCAAGGGGATTAGAGATAACAATAACTATAGAATTTGGTGCATACTTTTTGATATTCTCTGCAACTGTCTGCATAATTTTAGCATTCGTAATAAGAAGATCATCTCTGCTCATTCCCGGTTTTCTCGGCAAACCGGCTGTTACAATAACTAAATCGGCTCCTCCAATATCTTGATAATTATTAGTCCCTTTAACTGTAACATCAAACTGATCTACCCTTGAAGCTTCTGCAATATCAAGACCTTTACCTTGAGGTAAGTCTTCCACGATATCGTACAAAACAACATCACCTAATTCTTCTAAAGCAATCAATTGAGTTAGCACACCACCAATTTGACCGCCGCCAATCAATGCTATTTTTCTTCTTGGCATTGTATTCTCCTTTGTGTTATTAAAAGATTTTCAAGCAAAATATATGAAGATTAAATTGAAATTTCTTTGAAATAAAAATAGGATGTGATAACGTATTTGGGTTTATTTTAGTTTTAAAACTAGTATTGTTTCTGTACCGTCTTTTGTGAAGTTGTATTTCAAATCATCTAAGAAAGATTTCATAATATGAATCCCTCTGCCGCTGTCTTTCAAAATATTTTCCGGTTTGGTTGGATCAGGCACAGTCTTAAGATTGAATCCATTTCCCTCGTCTTTGATGATAATGGTCATATAAGATTCATCAACTTTAATTGTAATGCGGATTTTTTTGTTTGTATCGTTTTTGTTGCCATGGGCTATACTATTCGAAGCAGCTTCGGAAAAAGAAAGGGAGAGATTGTTGAATTTATCTTCGGGTAATCCGCATTCTTGAGCGATAGACAATAAATATTCTTCAAGTTCAGGTAAAAGATTGCTGTCGCTCGGGATCTCTTTCACAAAAATTTTTTCCGGCAAAACCATCTCCCTATTTAACTACTTTAAAAATAAAGTTACTTACTAATACTGCGCAATAGATAATATCACAAGGTAAATTAAAATCCATACAAAAGCTTAACATTAAAGTTAGCCATCTCTCTTTTGGAATTGTTTTCGGCATTTATAAATTCATACCATCCGTAAAATCTTAATTGAAGTTTGTCTGATATTAAGTTTTCGACTTCTACTACCGGTCCAATACTTCTGTACTCCGAAAAAATTTCTTTTTCTGTGCCTTGTTTAATGTTATAAGTAGTTAATGTAAAATAGCGCAAGCCAAAACCAAAGTTAAAACCGAAGAGTTTATAAAATAGTTTGGGTTCGGCATATTTTTCACTTAGGTATCTAACCGGTTTGTTTGTAAAATTATCCCACTTGAAATCTCCTTGCTCTGATAATTTTATATAGCCGGTTAAGAAAAGTTTTGCGTTTTGTGTTAAATAATATGTTGTAGAATCCCTGAACACAAATTGCCGGAATGAATAACTTCTATAAGTCGGATTTAATTCTTCGAAATCAAAAACAGTATAATTAGCAGAGACCTCGCCGCTGTTTGTTGTGGTGAGTTTTTTTGTAGTAAAACTTCCGCCAGAAGATAACTTTAAAATGCGCTTGATATTGTTATTAGCGCTTCGTTCGGCAAAAATATAAATAGTATTGTTAATACTCCCTTCGATGTTAATAAATGCTTTAAAGTATGGATTGAATTGACGCTCGTACATTAATCTTGAAATTGTTAACAGCTCATCGCGGTCGTCAAAATTCAATTCGCTCGGCGTATCGTAAACTAATTTGCGGTGGAAAAAACTGAATAAGAACCGGTCGCTGTTTGTTAAGTTATAAACCCCTGATAAAGACATATTTGCCAGTTTAGAATTATTGTTTTTTTGGAGCTCGATAATTTCTCTTTCATTATAGATAATATTTGAAAGCCCGTCGATTTTCCTCGGCTGGTGTTTTTCCTCTCTTTCGGAAAAGGAAAATCTAAACGAAAGAAGCAGATCATCGGTTTTATAATCTGCATAGGAATCAAATTCCAAGCGGAATTCTTTTATCTTGGTATCAAAAGCACTGCTTGCCGGGCTAGCTAAACTAATATACCGGGTATTGCGTTCAATATCGCGCCACGCCGCTTTACCTTCAATATTAAACGTTAAATTTGACGAAGAAGGTATATAAGAAAATTTTTCCTGGATAAAATAATTGGTCTCTAACCGGCTCTGTAGATTGTTCGAAATTCCAAATTCATTTGTAACCGATTGATCCGCAGTGAAATAAAAATCTTTACGCTGGTTTGTAAAGAATGC
>DYJK01000116.1 GCA_020723165.1 Melioribacter roseus
AAATCGGTAACAAGCCGCTCATTTTTTTCATTGCGGACTGATGAAGTAAAGTACGTGTTTAAAATTTTGTTGTATTCAGTAACGTATTCATTTAACGGGATTAGATTTGCCCGTAATAAAGTTAATCTTGCGTAGTAATCGCAGATTCCTTCTTTGAACCAATAGATTAATTGTTCCGGTTCAGCAAATTGAATTTTTTCACCGAGCCACGTATGAAAAGTTTCATGTGCAATAACACGTTTGAGGCGGTAATCGATAGTTCTGTCGTCGGAAAGAAAAAGTCCGTATGAGTTTGTTCTTCCGGTGCCCCCTTGATCGTCACTGCCGTCAATAGGAAGAACTGTTACAAGGTAGAACGGGAAGTTGTGATCCCTCCAGAAATCTCTTTGAACTCTTAAAATTTCTTTTACGGTCTCGCAAAATTGATCGTCGGAAAAATTCCATTTGCCGCGTATAGAAACATACACCGGGTAATTACCGATAGTTTTTTTAACGATTCTAAAATCGCCCCCGGTAAAAATTGAGTAGCGCAATTTCCAGAAGGGAATTTTAATTGACTGAGTTTTTTCATTCACACCGAAGCTATTTGCCATATTCCAGTTAGACGGCATATGGTTCCAGCTGATCTTTAATCTATACTCGGCTGAATTATCCCACGAAGGCACAACAAAAAAGGTTTCACCGAGGAAATGGAAATAACTTCTGTTTAAAACCACCATGTAATGATTACCCAGTTCAATCTCGTTATTTCTTATTTCTTCTACCTGGTAATAAATTTTTACATTAGCGCCTGGAGGATATTTTACGATTTTAATTTCAGGTTTTTGTGTGTCTGATATATAGGAATTTTCGGAAAGGACTTTTAAAAATTTTATTCCTTTTAAATTGTTCTGTCCGCCATATTCGCTGGGTAAAATAATTTTAGTTTCACCGGATTTATCACCTTTGAATTCCAAAACCACAATGAATCTAAAAACATTGATATCATAAAACGGTTCAATCGAATAGGTTATATCATACTGAGTATTATCTTTGTTTTTATTCTGGATTATTTCTGAGGGGTCTACCGAAGGTTCTTGGATGAAGCTAATCTGACTTTCAACCGGGCTGACGCATACAAGGAAAAAAATCAGGGAGAATAAAGATATTCTATATGGTTTAGTAATTCTGATTTTCAAAATTCCTTCAAAATTGCCCGTATTATTACGAAAATCTTATCTGAAATGAAATACATTTTCTCGGCATATTATTTACTTTTCCCGGTAGTAGAAAAACACTGAAATAACTGTCATAGTAGTAGTTCAAAATTAATAATGAAAAGTTATCAATCAAAAGAAACAAAGTGCTTGATTATTTCATTGATTTACCAAACTTTTACATAAGTTAAATCGTCTATTTTTCTGGCAAATGAAAAAAACTATCACATTGAATTTAACTCAAACCGCAAAGAATAAACAACCTCATTTTTATCACAATTAACGGGTAATATGATGAAAAATAAGTTAGTGATATTAGTTATTTTTTTTAGTTACTTAATAGTTAATGCACAAACTAGAAAGATCGATTTTACGCAATATGATCTTTCGAACGGTATGCATGTAATACTTCATAAGGATAATGTATTACCTATTGTTGCAATAACGTTAACCTATCATGTCGGTTCAAAGAATGAAGATCCTGAAAGAACCGGCTTTGCTCATTTCTTTGAGCATTTGATGTTTGAAGGATCGGCAAATATTGAAAGAGGTCAGTTCGATAAGCTGAATCAAGGTGCTGGCGGTACAATGAATGCATCAACTTCACAAGACCGTACATTCTATTACCAAATTTTCCCTTCCAATCAACTTGAATTAGGTTTTTGGATGGAATCGGAAAGATTGCTTCAATTAAAAATTGACAGTATTGGAGTTGAAACACAACGTAAGGTTGTAAAGGAAGAACGCAAGCAAAGGTATGATAACCAGCCGTACGGATCGATACTTGAAGAGACATTTGAAAGGGCATACAAAGTGCATCCGTACAAATGGATGCCGATAGGTTCCGTTCAATATATCGATCAAGCAAAGACAGAAGAGTTTATGGAGTTCTACAAAAAATTCTATATACCGCAAAATGTTACTTTGTCAATTGCGGGTGATATTGATATTGCAAAAACTAAAGAATTGATTCAGAAATATTTTGGAGATATTCCTAAAGGAGTAAGTGATATTAAAAAAATAGAATTGGTAGAACCGCCCATGAAGGAAGAAGTACGCGACACTGTTTTTGATAATATTCAACTTCCGCTTGTTCTACATGCCTATAGAATACCGGCACAAGGAACACCTGATTTTTATGCACTTGATATGCTCGGTTCAGTTCTTGCCGGCGGACAGAGTTCCAGGTTATACAAATCAATTGTTGATAAACAACAGAAAGCTGTTAATATAGGATCAATTCCTTTTCCTCTTGAGCACCCCGGTCTCTTTATTGCGTATGGAATAACAAACGTTGGAATTTCGGCGGATGATTTAGAGAAAGCAATTCAAGAAGAAATTGATAAAGTTAAAAAAGAATTAATTACAGAAAATGAATACCAGAAACTTCGTAATCAAACTGAAAATGATTTTGTGAACGCTAACAGTACGGTGGTTGGGGTTGCTACAAGTTTAGCCAATTATCATGTTTACTACGGTGATGCAAACCTTATCAATACTGAAATTAACCGTTATCTAAAAGTTACACGCGAAGATATTAAACGTGTTGCTAATAAATATCTTAATTCTGAAAACAGAGTTGTTTTATATTATTTACCAAAATCAGCTAAGAAGTAAACTGTTTTAATGAAGGAAATATAGATTAGTAAGTGAGTTTGAATAATAGATTGAAAAAATTATCGGAGTAACAAAATGAAAAACAAAGTTTTGATTTTATTTTTAATTCTATTTGTTTCAGCTGCATCATATGCCCAGCTAGATAGAAGCAAGAAACCGGCACCCGGACCGGCACCAGAAATAAAACTTGGTGATTATGAATCATTTACACTAAAAAACGGGTTGAAAGTTTTTGTAGTAACAAATAAGAAAATTCCAAAGGTTGCTTTCAATTTAATTATTGACCGCGACCCGATCCTGGAAGGAAAAAATGCCGGTTATATTAATGCTGCCGGTCAGTTAATGCGTACCGGAACAAAAACACGAACAAAAGATAAATTAGATGAAGAGATTGATTTCATCGGCGCATCTATTAACACATCATCTTCCGGGGTGTATGCTCAATCTCTTAAAAAACATGTTAATAAACTTTTAGAATTGATGTCTGATATTGTACTCAACCCGAACTTTACTCAAGAGGAATTAGATAAGATTGTTAAACAAACTTTATCAGGTTTAGCGGCGGAAAAAGATGATCCGAATGCAATATCAGGTAATGTTAAGAGTATACTTTATTACGGAAAAGACCACCCTTACGGTGAACCAATGACCGAAGAAACAGTTAAGACAATAACACTTGATATGTGCAAGGAATACTATGGCACATATTTTAAACAGAATATTACTTATCTGGCTGTTGTTGGTGATATAACAAAATCGGAAGCGCAAAAACTTGTTGAAAAATATTTTAGTAAATGGGAATCTAAAGATGTCTCAACAAAGACATACGAGACACCAAAAGCACCGGTTATTAATAAAGTATCGATAGTAGATCGATCTAATTCTGTGCAGTCTGTTATTGCACTTGGTTACCCGATAGAGCTTAAAGTTGGAAGTGAAGGCGCAATAAAAGTTTCCCTACTTAATACAATTCTTGGCGGTTCATTTGCATCAAGACTGAATCAAAATCTGCGTGAGAAGAATGGCTTTACGTACGGCGCCGGTTCTTCTTTCAGCTCCGATGAATATATCGGATCGTTTACAGCTTCAACAACTGTAAGAAACTCTGCAACAGACAGTGCTATCACAGAGATTCTAAACGAAATAAAAAAGATTCGTGCAGAAAAAGTATCGGATGATGAACTGCAATTAACTAAGAATTATATGACCGGCAACTTTGCTCGCTCACTTGAAAATCCTCAGACTATAGCCAACTTTGCTGTTAATATCGAAAGATATAATCTTCCTAAAGATTATTATAAAAATTACCTTAAAACCTTGAACGCGGTTACTTCCGATGAACTCTTAACAACAGCAAAAAAATATGTTAAGCCAAATAATATGCACATATTGGTTGTTGGTAATGGTGAAGAAGTCGCAAAGAATCTTTCAAAGTTTAGCGTAAGTAATAAAGTAGATTATTATGATTTATACGGTAACCCGGTTGATCCGTCTGCAAAAAAATTACCAGCCGGTCTTACCGCCGAACAAGTTTTGAATAGGTATATTGAAGTTATAGGCGGCAAAGAGAACATGCTTAAAGTACAAGATAAAACAACAAAGCTTTCCGGAACTGTCCAGGGAATGAATCTTACATTAACTATATCGCAAAAAGAACCCAACAAGTTATACCAGTTTATTGATGCCGGTGTCTTTCAACAGAAAGTTTTATTTGATGGTGTGAAGGGTAGAACCGAATCGATGGGACAAGTACAAGATATGCCGGCAGAACAATTAGAAGAAATGAAGATGCAAGCAAGCGTCCATACAATTCTAAAGTACGACGAACTTGGTATTAAAACAGAATTGACCGGGATGGAATCGATTAACGGTAAAGATGCTTACAAAATTACACTCACTTCGCCAAGCGGTAAAAAGAGTACTTACTTTTATGCTTCTGATTCCGGTTTGTTAATTAGAACAATGAGCAGTGTCAGCACCCCTCAAGGAACTTTCAATCAAACAACGGATATGGACGATTACCGAGATGTTCAAGGCGTTAAATATCCTTTCAAGATGTCCCAAAGCTTTGGTCCACAAACTATAGATCTTACAGTTACCTCTGTTGAAGTCAATACCGGCCTTAGCGACTCTTTATTTGAAATAAAGTAATCTTACCATAAAAGCCGTAGGAAACTACGGCTTTTCCTTTATTTTTTACGGTTTTCTAGCCTTTTTAAAAATTATTTAAAAAATTTCAATTTTAAATGAAACTTTTATATCATTGGAAACGACTTAAACACAAAATGTTTCCAACGGAACCATTTTAAGATAAGGCGTGTTTTAATTGAATTAGCTATCGAAAAAGAGGAAAAAATGAGCGAACAAGAAGTAAAACAAAGAATTTTAATGAAAGCAGAAGAAATATTCTCAGGAATCGGGTTTACTAAAGCTACTATGGAAGAAATTGCCGATGAGCTGGGGATCAGCAAAAAAACTCTGTATAAACACTTTACTAACAAAGAACATATTCTGAAAGAGATAATCAAAAACGCTAAATGCGAGGTTAAGGATTTTGTTGAGAGCTTGGTAAAGAATCAAGAGCTGGAATTTTTTGACAAAATCCAGAAGATAATGGAATACTTTGCTGAACGCGCACCGAAAATGAATACGCAAATGATCAGGGACATATTCAAGAACCACCCTGAAATCTGGAAAGAGATTCACGAAGAAATAGAAGCTAAATCTCACAGTAATTTTTCGCAGCTTGTTGAACAAGGGATTGAAAGCGGTTTTGTGAGGAACGATATAAATATCGAATTAATAACGATGGTATATTTTGGGGCAATTCACAATATCTATAAAACCGAGATGTTAGCTAAACTTCCTATCAGGTCAGAAGAGATACCTAATTATGTAGCCAAAATAATTTTTGAAGGGGTCTTCACGGAAGAAGGAAGAAAAAAATGCTGCGAGACATTTTTAAAAAAAGAAAATAACGGAGAATAATTATATGATTAAACCTAAAGCCAAAATTTTCCTTGTAGTTATTGGGTTGATGTTATTCAGTGTCAATTTAGCTGCTCAAGAAAAACTGAAATTAACAGTTAACCAAGCTATTGAGTTAGGATTAAAGAACAGCAAGACTCTCCATTCGTCTTCAATGAAAGTATTATCTGCAAATGCAAAGTTGAAGGAGGTTGATGCAAGCAGACTTCCATCCATCAAACTTTCTGCATCATACAGAAGACTGAGTACTGTTGACCCGTTTAGTATTGTTACACCTTTCGGCACATTTGATATTTCGCCGAGTATATTGAATAATTACTCAACGCAGCTTAGTCTGCTTCAACCTCTCTTTACCGGGTTTCGACTTTCAAGTAATTCGAACCTGGCTGAATATTCGGCTAAAGCAGCTTCGGAAGATTATAACAAGGATGAGAGCGATCTAATATTCAACATCAAAAGCGCATACTGGAGTTTGTATAAAGCAGAACAAATGAAAATTGTTTCGGATGAAAATGTTGTACAAATAAAATCCCATCTTGAAGATGCAAGAAATTTATTGAATGCCGGGATGCTGACCCAGAACGAGGTTTTGAAATTAGAAGTTCAGCTATCGGATGCACTTTATAAACAAATAGAAGCGGATAATTCCGTAAAACTTGCTTCTGTAGCGTTGTGTAATGTAATGAGTATTCCGCTTAATACAGAATTTGAAATTGCTTATTCTGCCGAAGTAATCACTAAAACTTTTGATGATCTTAATGCCCTATTAGAAACTGCTAACCAGAACAGACCGGAATTAAAGGCAGCAGATTATAGAGTTAAATCGAGCGAAGCCGGAATTACCATTGCAAAATCATCATGGTATCCTCAGATCAGTTTATTTGGTA
Organism: Melioribacter roseus; assembly: GCA_020723165.1. GTDB lineage: Bacteria > Bacteroidota > Ignavibacteria > Ignavibacteriales > Melioribacteraceae > DYJK01. The sequence goes on from DYJK01000116.1 coordinate 6,689, forward strand.
ATTATTATTATAGCCGGCCCAATCAAAGAATCTTACCAACGCAAGATAGATTTGACGGGACATGGGATGCCGGTGTTAGTCTTAACATGAATATCTGGGATTGGCTAACAACCTCGCATCAAACCGAACAAGCTGAAGCAGTTCTTGCGCAAAGCAGCGACATGCTTGGGATTATTAAAGATAACATTACGTTGGAAGTAACACAGAATTACCTGAACCTTAATCAATCAAAAAGAAAAATTGATATATCACAGTTAGCGGTTAAACAAGCCGAAGAAAATATGCGCGTTACAAGTGAAAAATATAAATCGGGTCTCGCACTAACTTCTGATACAATTGACGCAGAACTTGCTTTACTTATGGCAAAAACAAACTATGTTAATTCAATTACCGATTATGAATTAGCTAAAGCAAAATTGGAAAAATCGATCGGACAGTAAAAGATTAAAAGGAGAAGTAAAATGAAAAATTGGAAAATAATAATTGGAATTGCTGTTGTGATGGTTGTGATTGCTGCAATCCTGATTAACAATAAACAAAAGATGGCTAGCGCCGCGCCGCGTGCTATCCAGGATCTCTGTTACGTTTCAGTTGAAAACGTTTCCGTAAAAGATATTTCGGAATCATTAACTATTACCGGCATCGTTAATGCTTATAACGATGTTAACATAATTTCCGAAACTCAAGGAAAAGTTACCGAAGTATATGCTAAAGTTGGAGATTATAAAGCTGCCGGTTCGGTTCTATTCCAGGTTGACGATGAATTGAAGCGTGCGGCATACATCAGCGCAGAAGCAAATTATTTGAAAGCAAAAAAAGACTACGAGAGATTTCAAGAATTGTACAAACAAAAATCTGCATCGGAATCTCAATTAGATCAGGCGAAATTAGGTGCTTCAATTGCTGAATCGCAATTTATTGTTGCTAAAAGACAATTGGAGGATACAAAAATCAAAACACCTATTTCGGGAATTGTAACCGCTCGTTATGTAGATGTTGGAAATATGGTGCAAGGGGCTCCGCAAGCAACGCTTGTTGCTAATGTTGTTGATATCAACCGGCTGAAAGTAAAACTAAATGTTTCGGAAAGCGATGTATTCAAATTAAAAATCAATGACCCGGTTAATGTATCCACATCTGTTTATCCCGGCGTTGTATTTAACGGAAGAATTGAAACTATCAGTTCGAAGGCGGATGAAGCGCATACATACCCGGTTGAAGTTGTTGTTTCGAATGGAAGAAATAACCAGCTTAAAGCCGGTATGTTCGCACGTGTTGAATTTACAACACTAAATAATAGAAGCAGTTTGGTTGTTCCGCGTTCTGCACTTGTAGGCAGTATTAAAAATCCCCAGGTGTTTGTTGTTGAAAAAGGTTATGTAAAACTTCGCAATTTAGTTTTAGGCGAAGAGAGCGGAACGTATGTACATGTTATGCAAGGATTAAGCGAAAATGATGCTGTTGTAACCAGTGGACAAAATAATTTAGTAGAAAATGTCCGTGTAGAAATTCTCAAATAGAAATTAAGGAATTAGAAAATGACAATTACCGAATTATCAATAAAGAGACCTTCGCTTGTTATAGTGGTTTTTGCCGCGTTAATTGTTTTGGGGTTGTTCAGCTATACTCAGCTTAAGTACGAACTTCTGCCGAAAATTACGCCGCCGATTATAACTATCACAACAATATATCCGGGTGCATCTCCAAACGAAGTTGAAACCGGGGTTACCAAACTCATCGAAGATGCTATTTCGGGAATGGATAAAGTCTCCGAAGTTCGTTCAACTTCTCAAGAAGGAATTTCTTTTGTAACCGTTGAACTTTTACAATCTGCAAATACCGATTTCGCTTTGCAGGATGCGCAACGAAAAGTCGGGCAAATTGAAGCAACACTTCCGGATGGCGTTAAGACTCCGACAATCTCAAAAATAGCGCTCGATGAAGTTCCGATTTTGAGAATGGGCGCTTCGGCGGATATGGATTCAAAATCTTTCTATCATTTTATTGAAGATAAAATTCAGCCGCAGTTATCGCGCATTGCCGGTGTAGGACAGATTGCGCTTGTCGGCGGTGAGGAACGCGAGATAAAAGTGAATCTCGATTTGCAGAAATTGCGCGCTTACAATTTATCCATCATGCAAGTTACACAGTCGATTAAAGCCGCCAATCTCGATTTCCCGACCGGAAAAATTAAAGACAGCGACGGGCAGTTCATTGTAAGAATTGCCGGCAAACTTACTACCGTTGATGATTTAAAAAATCTTTCGATAAGTGAATCAAAACTCGGCGGCGAAATAAAACTTTCAGATATAGCCGAAGTTGAAGACGGGATAAAAGAATATTCCAACATTCTCCGCCTCAACTTTAGAAATACGGTTGGCGTAATTCTGCAGAAGCAATCCGATGCCAACGCAGTTGAAGTTGCCAAGCTTGTTAAGAACGAAATTAAAACTCTTGAAGAAACACATAAAGATAAAAATCTGAAATTCGAGATAGCACAAGACGGTTCGCTGTTTACAATTGATGCGGCGAATGCAGTTAAAGAAGATTTGGCAATTGCAATTGTTCTTGTTGCGATTGTGATGTTGATGTTTCTGCACAGTGTAAGAAATTCCGTGATAGTTTTGGTTGCAATTCCTTCGTCGCTCATTTCAACATTCATTGCAGTTTGGGCGCTTGGTTTTACATTGAACTTGATGACACTGCTTGGTCTTTCGCTTGTTGTCGGTATTCTTGTTGATGACTCTATCGTGGTGCTTGAAAATATTTATCATCATTCGGAAAAAGGTGAAAAGAGCAGAGTTGCTGCTTTGCGCGGAAGAAACGAAATCGGTTTTGCAGCGCTTGCAATTACTTTTGTGGACGTTTCCGTTTTCTTGCCGCTCGCTTTGGTAGGCGGACTCATTGGTAATATCCTCCGTCAATTTTCCGTTGTAGTTGTTGTTTCAACCTTAATGAGCTTGTTTGTTTCGTTTACAATTACACCGATGCTTGCTTCGAGATTTGCAAAACTGGAAAGATTAACTTCAAGAACTCTGCTCGGAAAATTTGCTATATGGTTCGAAAAGAAATTTAAAGACTTAACTGAGTATTACATACAAGGTTTGAAATGGGCGATGAAAAACAGAGGCAAAACTGCTCTGTTAACTGTTGCCGCATTCGCTGCTACGTTTGCGTTGATACCGTTGGGATTTATCGGCGCAGAATTTATGACACAAACCGACCGAGGAGAGTTTGCAGTTACGCTTGAACTTCAACCGGGAAGTACGATTGAGCAGACAAATAAAGTAACACAGCAAGTTGAAAAAAAGATTGCAGTGATGAAAGAAGTTGAAAGAATGTACACAAATGTCGGTGCTTCGAACGAAGGGTTGATCGGTTTTTCATCGAGCAATACTTCGGAAATTAGTGTTACGCTTGTGCCGAGAAATCAAAGAAAAAAATCTACTGATGAAATCGGCACTGAAATTAAAAAAGCCGCGCTCGAAATTCCGGGCGTTAAAGTTCGCGTTAACCCGATTGGTATTTTCGGCGTTGCAAATCAAACACCGATACAATTATTAATCATCGGACCGAATTATGTTGAGGTTTTGGAAACAGCGCACAAGTTGAAAGATATTGTTAAAAAAATTCCGGGCACTGCAGACGTCCGCCTTTCTGCAGAAGAAGGAAATCCGGAAACACGTGTTGAGATAGACAGAAGAAAATTGATCAGCTACGGTTTATCTGTTGCGGAAGTTGGTCAAGCATTGCAAGTTGCATTAACCGGCGACGATGATTCACAGCTTCGTGAGGGCGATACCGAATACGATATTAGAATCGTGCTCGATCAATTCGACCGCTCGAACACTGATAATCTTGGTAACATCAGTTTTACAAACCGCAAAGGTCAGCAGATTTACTTAAAACAGTTTGTAAACATTTACCGTTCGACCGGTCCTACAAAACTTCAGCGTCAGGCAAGAAGTGCTTCGGTAACAATTTATTCTCAAGCAATCGGAAGACCTTCGGGCTCGATTTCTCAGGATATCGAAAAAGAGTTGAAGAAATTTAATTTCCCGTCCGGTGTAGCTTACACATGGCAAGGCGATGTTAAAAATCAAAAAGAATCTTTTGGTGATTTGGGACTCGCGATGCTTGCTGCAATTTTATTCACATACATGGTGATGGTTGCGTTGTATGATTCGTTTGTCTATCCGTTTGTAATTTTATTTTCGATACCGCTTGCAATGATTGGCGCTTTGCTTGCACTCGGTTTGTCAATGAAGGCGCTCAACATTTTTACGATTCTGGGTATTATCATGTTAACCGGTTTGGTTGCGAAGAACGCGATACTTCTTGTCGATAGAACGAACTATATGCGCGCCCAAGGCGAAAGTGTTATCGATTCGCTCATCGACGCCGGCAGAATGAGAATACGTCCGATCTTCATGACAACATTGACAATGATTTTTGGTATGATGCCGATTGCGTTATCAACTGCTTCAGGTGCTGAATGGAAAAGCGGTCTTGCATGGGCTTTGATCGGCGGATTAACAAGTTCGCTTTTCTTAACTCTGTTTGTTGTACCGATTGTTTACACAAAAGTTGAAGAGTACAGAGTAAAAATTCCGGCATTGTTCGGAAAAGCAAGCGAGCTTTTGAAAATTAAGAAGAAAAATTCAGTGCCCGATGCCCTTAGCGAAGACCTTGGTTTGAGTAAGTAATGATTGGATGATCGATGTAGAAGCCGCAGTCAAAATTTGTCTGCGGCTTTTTTTATTCCCTAATAAAAATAAACAATAGACCACTGATGAAACAAACTTGTTTGCAGCAAGCAAGTTTAACCGATTATCACAGATTTTATCCATGCAAACCTGACTGCCTTCAGGTAAGTTTAGCTCAATCAGTGTATGATCTTGAGCTTGTGAAAGGTTATCCGTGTGCTATTTCTTTTTATCTTTGCCTAAGCTATTGTATAAAGTGAGGTATTATGTATTCCGTAATTGTGTTCGATCTGGGGAATGTAATTCTTTCCTTCGATTACTCGAAAGTAATTAATCATTTTAATGGAATAAAACCCGGCCTGGGAAATAAGTTTTCTAAACTTTATACGGAGAATTACGATTTCCATCGTTCATTTGAAA
>DYJK01000117.1 GCA_020723165.1 Melioribacter roseus
TGGCTTAACTTTTCAATCAGCGACGACGACAAAATTGATCTTTTCATCCGCGGTGCAAATGCAGCATCCGACTTCTTGACAAAGTTTGATTGGGAAGGATATAAAGAGATTAGAAGGAGGTTGATAACAACACTACCGGTTTAAGTTTTTTTCCCGATTTGAAAGAAATGTCCCAAACTTAATAAGCATGAATGATTGAAGGCATGATTGTATGAACGCTAGTTGAGTTGATGAAAAAGAAGGTTTAGATTGACTTTCAAGGTTCGTTAGATTTATTATTTAAAGGGAAATTTTTACACACCCCTTGTATTCCCCTCTCAAGAGGGGAATTTAAATAAAACATGTGAAGGCTATTTCCCCTCTACAGAGGGGAAACGAAAAGGGGTGTGTCAAGTACTAATTTTATGAGAAGAAAAATAATCCAATATAATCCAACTTTAAAAGAGAAAGCAAGGCAGCTCCGTAACAATTCAACTGTTACAGAAATAATGTTGTGGAAATTCTTAAAAGGCAGACAAATGTGCGGTTATGATTTCCACCGCCAAAAACCTTTGGGTGATTATATTGTAGATTTTTTTTGCAATGAATTAATGCTAGCAATAGAGATTGATGGCCCAAGTCATGAGGAACAAGAAAAGTATGATGAAGAGAGGCAAGAAAAATTGGAAATGTTAGGGATACAATTTCTACGCTTTAAGGATGATGATGTGTTCTATAATATTGGAAAAGTTCTTGATACGATTGAACGATGGATAAAAGAAACGAGAAAAATTACTAACAACTCTCAACACACAACAAACAACGCACACTTTTAATTCAAAATTTAGCACTTAACATTTCTTGCAAAGAGGTTCTCCCGAAGGGATGCCTACGGCATTCGCTTCGCTCAGAATGGCAATTCGAGTCACTTCACGTACTTCGCGATAAACTCTTCCACTTCCGGTAAGCCGCCCTGGTAAATCAAATACCCGTTGCTCGGTTCGCGTTCGGTAATTTCGCCGGCAATTGGAGTGAGCATTATATCTTTCAGTTTTTGCGGATTGCTCGTTTGTCCCAATGCCCAGCACAACTTCATGTATGCAACTTCGGGTAACATGTTGGCTGCCGGTATAACTCCAAGTTCCATCATATCACGACCGGTATCGTAAACATACATCTGCACAAATCCCCATAGAGTCTGAACAGTCATGTAAATCGCAATCCCTTTTTCGTGCGCACGTTTGAGAGCCGGGTACAAAGGTTTGTTCACGTGCCCCAAACCGGTGCCGGCAATTACAATTCCTTTGTAGTCGTTATCAATGAGCGACTCAATAATATCCGGCTGCATGTTGGGATAGTAATAAACAATGCTGACTTTTTCTTCGAACGATGTGTTGATCTTTACATTATGATCTTTTCTCCGGCGCTTGTAATCCTGACGGAGAGGAATAATTTCATCACGGCTGACTTTTGCAATTGGAATATCACCGATGGTTCTAAAAGTTGAACGATAGCTCGAATGCATTTTACGTACCCGTGTACCACGGTGAAGTAATCCGTAATAATCCGAAGTTGGACCGAACATACAAACCATCACTTCGGCAATATCACTTTCTGCAGCAGTCTTAACGCTGTGCATTAAATTTAATGCCGCATCCGATGAAGGACGGTCGCTCGATCTTTGCGAACCGACCATTACAATTGGTACCGGTGAATTTTGAACCATGAAAGATAGTATTGCCGCTGTATGATGCATCGTATCTGTTCCGTGTCCAACGACAATTCCATCAACACCCTTTTCGATTTCACGTCCAATTGCTTTAGCCGTACCAATCCATTGTTCGGGACCCATATTCTCGCTAAATACCCCGTATAATTTTTCGGTATCAAGATTGCAAAAATTTGCAAGTTCGGGAACCGATCCGTAAAGTTCGCCGGGAGAAAATGCCGGTATTACAGCACCCGTTCTGTAATCGAGACGTGATGCAATTGTACCGCCGGTACCAAGTAATTTTACATTTGGTTTAGATGGATCGCGCGGAAAATCCTTTTCTGGAATTTTATAATGAGCTTCTTTGCGGCCTTCGATTTTTATATCTGTAACTGAATCAGCAGCGACGCCAATGTTATAGCCCACGCGAAGTTTGATAACGATATGAAATGGATCGGCAGTCTCGGAACGGGGAAGGATAATCCCTTTATAAATTCCTTTTGTTGTTTTGATTTCAACATCACTCCACACTTGTGCATTAAAATTTTTTAATGTTGCAAGCGCCTTACCGCGGTAACCTTTATAATCTTCAACCATAATTTTTCCTCTGCGAGCTCTGCGATTTCTTTGCGGACTCAGCGTGCAAATCTTTAAAGATTATCACGCAAAGTTCGCTGAGAAAACGCAGAGAACGCTAAGATTTAAAAAGTATTTTTTCCCTTACTGTATTTCCTTCGATATTCATCCGTACTTTGTTCATTGTAAAACCTATAATAACTTCATTTCTCTTTTCTGTATTGCTAAACTTTATTTTATCAATTTCTTGTTTAGTTTGAACGATTATATCATCAAGTTCTTTAGATGTGAGTGGTCGTGGTAAAAGTTCAGGATAAAACTTTCCTTTCTTGATTGATTTTTCCATCGCAATTAAAATTCCAGAACGTGAAAGTAATCCTTCTTTATAAGCATGAAGAATTTCTTCCATCATATCAACGGAAATTAGAGAAATATCGAGCTTCATTTTCTTTAATCGTTTTGGAAATTGTATAAGAGCAACAGCAATCATCACCGGATCAAGCTTCCATTCAACAACAGCTCTCTTGAAAAGTTTTGCAAACTTAGAAATAGATAACTCGCGCATTGTGTCTTTCGGAATTCCAAGCTGCTTATACCATTCCTCGCTGATCCAGAATTTTTCCGGGAGATTGGGACTAAGGATTTTTAATCTTTCATTTGTAATTCGTGTTGGCGGAAGATCAGTATCCGGATACATTCTATCGGGCCCGGGTAAAATTCTTTCGAAACCATTCGTGCCATCGCGCAATGCTTGTCTTGTTTCCGAAGGAACTCCGATTGTTGCTTCTTTAGCACGGATAATAATTTCTTTTACGGCTGTATCGGTATCAATTTCATTTCCCCAAACGAGAACCATCGTATCATCATCGGTTGCACCTACTGCATGTTTAATATTTCTCCATTCGGCAGATGTTATGTTTTCACCTTTGCTGTCGCTGTGAATTATATTCGGGATATTAGTTAAGCAAGCAATTATACGAACGCGATCGGAAATCTCTTTTGAGAAATAAGTATCGGTTTGGGTTTGCCAGTGAAGCAGACCGGCGTATTTTTTAAGTAGAACACATTTAACCTTAAAACCTTGTTCAATTGCATTGGCAATCGGCTGGTAATGAGCGCGTTTAACAATACGTGTTACATCATCCCATTTAGCTTCGAAAGTATCTTTTGTGATTCCGCGTTTGTGAAGTTCTTCACGCAGACGCAAAAGATTCCACTGGCGCATCGCTTCGTTATAGGTAAGCAGCGGAATTCTTCCGATTTTAGGAACACCTTTGATTTCAACGCGAGTTCCGCCATCAACACTAACGTTAACATCTTCGCGCGCACTCCCGATACCGCGTCTGACTTTATTTGTACTTCTGACAACGTTGGCACAAATCTCTGCAACTTCTGCTGCTTCAAACGGAGTACGCATGTTTGGACCGGTAACGGTTTCGATCAGGGGCATTCCCAATCTATCGGTTAGGTAAACGCGTGTATGTCCGTAATCGGAAACTTCGCGGCAAGAATCTTCTTCTATCGACATTTGAACTATATCAATTGTTCTGTTCTTGTACGGGATTTTTCCATCTAGTGCGAAAATAGCTGTGCGCTGAAAACCGGTTGGAATGCTTCCATCCAAATATTGCTTGCGCGCAATGTGGAGTTCATCAACTATAGAGCAGTCGAAAAGTAATCCGCACTCCAACGCAATATCCAATGCTTCATCGTTAATTAAAAACGGTGGAGTGTCGTCCATTTCATAAGTGCAGACGGTATCACGATTAATTCTATAAATAATATCTTTCTTTGTCTTGAATTCCATCAAAGCAGTGCCGTCGTATTCGCCAAGTTCGGAAAGTGTTGGGCGCATATGCCGTAAAATTTCAGCATCATATCTTTCACTGTATTTACCGGCCGGGCAGCGGCAGAATAATTTTTTTGATGTTAACAATTGCTGATGAATTTCGAGTCCGGATTTGAAACCAACAGTTTCATAATCTTTTTCTGTCATTTCTTCAAAAGGTTTAAATAGAAAGTCTTTCATGTTTCTCTCGGTGAGGCAGATAGAATAGTGTAGATGGATAATTGATTTGTTGCATATATCTACGAACGGAAAAATTTTGTGTATGAAAACTTAGAGAGAGGGCTGCTAAGAAGCAAACGGGTTAATGAATAATTCAGAATGTAGAATTTAGAATGAAGATTCTGAAACAGAAATTATAAGAGATTACTAGCTAATTCTGCTAACTCGGAACGCTCTCCTTTTTCAAGATTTACATGTGCGTAAAGTTTTTGTCCTTTGAAATGCTCAATCAAATACGAAAGTCCGTTTGATTGTGCATCGAGGTAGGGATGATCGATTTGATAAATATCGCCGGTTAGAACAATCTTTGCGCCTTCGCCGGCACGTGTTATAATTGTTTTGATTTCATGAGGAGTTAAATTTTGTGCTTCGTCAACAATAAAATATATTCTTTGCAAACTTCTTCCGCGGATGTAACTCAAAGGTTCTATAACAAGTTTTTCCTCTTTGATCATATTATTGATAAGCTGAAAATTTTTATCTGTTTCTGGAAATTGATCTTGTATCACCTTTAAATTATCCCACAACGGCTGCATGTAAGGTGCAAGTTTACTTTCAACATCACCGGGGAGATAGCCAATATCTTTATTGCTTAGAGGAACCACCGGACGCGCAACATAAATTTGTCTGTAATTTTTTCTTACTTGTAATGCAGAAGCAAGCGCCAATAATGTTTTGCCGGTTCCGGCTTTCCCGGTCATTGATACAAGCGGAATATCCTGGTTAGCAAGAGCATCAACAGCAAATGTTTGTTCGGCATTTCGCGGTTTAATGCCGTACATAATCTGTTTGTCTATTCGTTTAACCTTTTCTAAATCTTTATTTACGTAAGCAAGCGCAGAGCGGCTGGTATTGCGGAGAATAAAATATTTGTTCGGTACAATCTCATCTTTAATTTTTTTTGTAAATTTTCTTGTAGTTACTTCATTTGAAGAATATAGTTCTTGTAAAATATTATCGTCAAAATTTTCGACAATAGATTTTCCGCTGTATAGTTCTTCAACGTTAGTCACGCGGTCAGTAGTGTAATCTTCAGCCGGGATGCCGAGCGCCTTGGCTTTCATTCTGAGATTAACATCTTTGCTAACAAGAATAATTTTGAATTTATTTTTATTGTCACTTGCGGCTTCGTAAGCAGCACTAAGAACCCGGTGATCAACGTTATCTTCGCGGAAAACATCATGTATCTCTTGTGTTAATCCTTTGGTAATAACAATCCTAACTTTTCCTTTACCGCGTCCCAGCGAAACACCGCCGTTAAAAATTTCATTGCCCGTAATTGAATCGAGTGTTCGTGCAAATTCACGGGCGTTTAGATTTATTACCTGGTTGCCGCGTTTGAAGTGATCCAGTTCTTCAATTACGGAAAGAGGTATAATTATGTTATTTTCTTCGAAATGATTTATACATGTTGGGTCGTGAAGAATTACGTTTGTGTCAAGAACGAATGTCTTTGGTTGGGATTTTTTCATAAAGAACTTTCGTAGTATTTCATTAATGGATTAATCGAATTTCACTTCTAACATAATAAAAAAAATAATGAAGCAGAAGACTTCTTATCTATTAACGAAAAAATAATTTAGATTTTTTAATATATCCCTTTCTTATTTTTCTATTAGAAATAATATGACTATCCCATAAAATTTATTTTTTAGAGGAACGAGAATGGCAATCCAAACAATTAACCCGGCTACCGGAAAGATTGAAAAATCTTATGCCCCCTTTTCAAAAGACGAAGTAATGAAGATTATTGATGAATCCTATGATGCTTTTTTAGAATGGAAAAACCTCGGGATAAAGAAGAGATCGGGATTAGTTAAAAATGCCGCAAACGTGTTGCGATCAAAGAGAGAAGAATATGCACAATTGCTTACTATCGAAATGGGGAAACCGATCAAACAATCGATAGCTGAAGTTGAAAAGTGTGCATTGGTTTGTGATTACTATGCAGATAATGGTGAAGTAATTTTGCAAAACGAGATTGTGAAAACTGATGCATCAGAAAGCTATATTCAATTCGATCCGCTTGGAGTAGTGCTTGCAGTTATGCCTTGGAATTTTCCGTTCTGGCAAGTGTTCCGTTTTGCCGCTCCAGCATTAGTAGCCGGCAATGTTGGACTGCTCAAACATGCATCAAATGTCCCGATGTGTGCTTTGGCGATCGAACAGATTTTTTCTTCTGCCGGAATACCGAAGAATGTTTTTCGTACTTTGTTGGTTGGCCCGGATTTAGTGAATGATGTAATCCAGCACCCATATGTTAAAGCTGCAACCTTAACCGGAAGTGAACCGGCTGGAAAAAGTGTTGCAGAAAAATGCGGAAAGCTGTTGAAGAAATCCGTACTTGAACTTGGCGGAAGCGATCCATTCATTGTTCTTGAAGATGCAAATATTGATGATGCGGTTAATACTGCTGTAACTGCAAGGTTAATTAATAATGGTCAGAGCTGCATAGCCGCAAAAAGATTTATTGTAGTAGAGAAAATTTATGATGAATTCAAATCAAAATTTGTTAATAGAATGGAACAAGTTAAAATTGGAAATCCAATGGATGAGCAAACCGAGCTTGGTCCTATTGCACGCGAAGATTTAATGTATGAACTGGATGCCCAAGTTAAAGAGTCGGTTAAAAAAGGTGCTCTGTTATTAACGGGAGGAAAAATTTTACCGGGTAAAGGATTTTATTATTCGCCAACTATATTAGAAAATTTAAGCAAGGGTATGCCAGCTTATGATGATGAAATTTTTGGTCCGGTTGCTTCGCTCATAAAAGTTAAAGATGAAATGGAAGCAATTGCCGTTGCTAATGATTCTTCGTTCGGACTCGGCGCTTCATTGTGGACGAACGATATCGAGAAAGCAAAACTAATTGCAAGCAAAATTGAGAGCGGCTCTGTTTTCATTAACGGAATGGCAAAATCCGATCCACGTCTGCCGTTTGGGGGAATAAAAAATTCCGGCTACGGACGCGAACTTTCTCATTACGGAATCAAAGAGTTTGTGAACATTAAAACGGTGTGGATCAAATAATTCCAGATACTTGCCCCGCTTTGCGGGGCTGGATGCAAGATACTGGATTCTGGATATGTAATGTAGGTTCATGTATCAGTTTTTATAGTAGAAATTATAGAGGTGAGTTGTCTCAAAAGTAAATTATTTTCAAGGAATAGCATACTGATAACCCGCCAACAAGACTCGCCTCGCTACCGCATCGGCGGAGCGGGCGGAGGACCTTGCAGAAATTTTTGTTGTAGTACATGATAATAAATATGGTTCGGGTTTGGATTTGGCAAATGGTTCAGTAAAAATTAATGGCAACCTTATGGATTTTTTATTTGATCCGACAAATTCCAAAATATTTTATCAGACAAAAGGAGGTGATCTAAATAAATTAGTAACCAATAATGTGGAGATAAAATACTTATGATCTTGCCGAAAACAATAAATAAATTTCTATTAAGAAAATTGACAAGAGGGTAATATGTCAGACACGTATTTTCAATTTCCGCAATGCTGCTGTGTATGTATGAAACCATTTCATACAAATCAGCTTATAACAGAAAGCAAATCCTATGGTGCCACACAAATGACGAGTCAAATTTATGTTCCGGTGTGCAGCGATTGCAAGGCGAAACATTTTGACTCAAATTCTAAACGAGAAGTTATCGTTGCTGTTACACTTGGAATTATAGGTGGATTGATCGGATTACTGATCGGTATTGATAGTGATGATTTAGGATGGTTTGGAGGAATAATTGTTGGCGGAATTGTGGGATTTATAATAGCGGCATTTTTTATCACTATTATGAATAAAAATTTACCGGTTAGGATAATAATGGAATGGCAAAGACCCACAAGAATAGAATTTGATAATAAAGAATATCAAAAGTTATTTAATGAAATGAATGCTCATAGCAGAGCATATTAGTTAATTGCATTTTGCAATTGATTAAAGATGTGATATTTTCGAAGCAATTTTATTCACAAAAATTATAATTTATGGAACAGCGCTGCCAATGGGTGGGGGATGATCCGCTCTATTTAAAATATCACGATGAAGAATGGGGCACACCCGTTCATGACGACCGTAAACTTTTTGAGATGTTGATTCTTGAAGGCGCACAAGCCGGATTGAGCTGGATTACAATTCTCCGCAAACGCGAAAACTATCTCAAAGCATTTGATAATTTTGACGCAAAAAAAGTAGCAAAATACGATTCGAAAAAAACTGCACAGCTTTTACAGAATGAAGGGATAATCCGCAACAGATTAAAAATTAATGCCGCAATTGAAAACGCAAAACTATTTCTCGAAGTACAAAAAGAGTTCGGTTCGTTCGATAAATATATCTGGCAGTTTGTCGGAGGGAAACCTATCAAGAATAATTGGAAGACGATAAAAGAAGTTCCGGCAAAGACGAATGAATCAGATGCAATGAGTAAAGATTTGCAAAAGCGCGGATTCAAATTTGTCGGCTCGACAATATGTTATGCGTTCATGCAAGCTGTTGGAATGGTGAATGATCACACGGTTGACTGCTTCAGGTATAATAAACATTGAAATGACAGTCTAAAAAATTCTTTGTGTCCTTGTGACTTTGCGGCAATTAATTGTTTTGTTCATCCTGATAAAATTTTTTTGCCACAAGGACTCAAAGACACAAAGTATAAATACTTTTAAGACAGATTTTTATTCTTGCTCGTAAGCAATTTCTCCGTGCAACGAGCTATCCAAACCGGCTTCTTCTTCTGCTTTTGTAACTTTAACCGGCGTGATTAAATTAATTGCTTTCAGCATAACGTAAGTAAATAAGAAACAGTAAGCGCTAACGGCTAAAACGGAGAGCAATTGTTTCATAAAAAATTCCGAAGAACCGCCGATAAAAAGTCCTTCTACTTGCACCATCGGGTTAACGGCTTTTGATGCGAACAAGCCAAGCATAATTATGCCAAGTGTTCCGCCCACTCCGTGAACGCCCCACACATCGAGCGCATCATCCCATTTCAATTTATTTTTCATTGCAACGGCAAAGTAACAAACGATGCCAGACGCAATTCCGATAATTACGGCATGACCGATAGTTACAAATCCGGCAGCCGGTGTAATTGTTGCAAGCCCGGCAACAGAACCGGTTAGCAAGCCGACAAACTTTGGTTTTTTCTCAAGTACCCATGCTAAAATGAGCCATGTGATTGCGGCGAAAGAAGCGGCAACATCTGTATTCAAAAAAGCGGTAACTGTAATTGGGTCAACCATCAATTCGCTTCCGGCATTAAAGCCGTACCATCCGAACCAAAGTAATCCGGTTCCCAATGCAACGAGTGGAATACTGTGCGGACCTCTTTCAAAAGAATTTCTTTTTCCTACATAAAAAACGGAAGCGAGTGCAGCCATTCCGGCGCTTGCGTGAACAACAATTCCTCCGGCAAAATCGAGCACGCCCCATTTTGCAAGAAGACCGCCGCCCCAAACCATGTGAACCAGCGGAAAGTAAACACAGATCAGCCATAAAGTTAAAAACAAAAGATACGCGGGAAAGCGGACTCTGTTTGCAAATGCGCCGGTGATTAATGCCGGTGTAATAATTGCAAACATCATTTGATAAGCAACGAAAACATATAATGGAATAACATTGTTGCCGGGGAAGACTGAGTTTAAACTTGTTCCGGCTAAAAATGCCATATCAAGATTTCCGATTATTCCTCCTTCGCCTCCGCTGAAGCAGAGTGAATAACCGAATGCAAACCACAGAACAGTTGTCCATCCCAGCGAAACAAAACTTTGAATCATAATAGCGAGAACATTTTTTCTTCCAACGAGTCCGCCGTAAAAGAATGCGAGTCCGGGTGTCATCAACATTACGAGGCTGGTTGCAACCAGCATAAATCCGGTACTTCCGGTATCGAACATAATTACCTCGACTTATTTTTTGTTGAGTGAATTAAATGCTGATTCCGAAAATCAAATACGAGATTTCAGCTTTTGGATTAATTATGTAACTGCAATAAACGGGCAAAGAAAAACTTTCGGATATTTTAATTTGCTTCAATGCTTTAATACCGGCATTGATCAAATTAAATTTGTCCGTTCCGTAATAAAGAGGAGTATCTTCGCTTCCAACTGCTGCGCCGGCAAAAATCGATAAACCGAAATCATCAACCGTAGTTGTGTATTCAGCTTGAAAATAAATGTTGTTTCCTTTGTCGTTGTAAACATTCATGTATCCGCTCAATGTCAAAGGAAACGATTCCGCTCCGGCAATCGAAAGACCGGCTTCAACGGTATGGGCACCGTGACCGTTTTTGTCGTCGTAATTATGAAAGTTACCAATTCTAATTCCACCGTTCGGATAATAATAATCGGTAACAATTGCGGTGATGTTCGCGAAGTTTTCAATTGGAATTGAATAACTTATCCACGCATCAATTTCATGACTTGTAGAATGAAGTTCGTCGGTTGAGTTTGTGTGCGAAAGTCCGTATGAACCCCAAAACCCAAGCTGAAGATTGGAAAGCTTAAAAGTAATTGCCGGCTGAATATTCGGCTGGTCGTTGATGTTCAAACCCCGCCATACGTATCTGCTAACCAAATCTGCGTTGGCACTTAGTGATAATTTCTGCGCGTGTGAATAATTGAAAGCAATAAAGATGAGTGTGATGATGAAGCTGTAGTAGAAATTTTTTCCTTTCATAAACAGATCCCTTAAATAGTTGAAGAACTTTTGAGTTGTTGTGAAAAAATTCACCCGTAAAATTTTGAAATAAACCGATGACGAAATAATGTTATGCAACGAGCGTAACGGATTTGTCGCAAGCGTTCGAATTTTGAAAACGGACAGAACGGCTTAATTGAAAAAATTGTGAATGGATATCTCGAAAATGTTTTCTAAGTTTTATTACCTGAAAAAGAGTGATTATTGAAAAAGGTTTTGGTAGTCGGTAACAAAAGCGAAAACCTTAAAAAGGCAGCTTCGCTTCTTCCCGAAACAGATTTTGAAATCTATTTCTCTCACGATAAAAAAGACGGTCTTGAAATTGCCGCACGCTACATCCCCGATTTGATTCTTTTTGATTTTACAAACGACGAAACCGATTTACAGCTCATCAAAAAAATCTGCAGCAACGAATCAACTTCCGCACTGCCGCTGATTGTTATCTCATGTAATTTTTCTTTTGAACAGCAGAGAAGTGTGATGGAACTCGGCGCCGACGATTATATTCCGTTAACTTTATTGGAAAGCAGTCTGCATAATTCTGTACTGAAGCGGTTTGAAAAACTAACAAGTATGAAGACACGCATAAATAAAGAGATAAATTCTTTTGAAGAGTTTAACGGCGGACAGAAAAACAATGATCATATTCTTGTTAAGATTGGAAACAAGTTGAAGCTCGTAAAGTTTACGG
>DYJK01000118.1 GCA_020723165.1 Melioribacter roseus
TACTTCACCCATGATGTTTTGTTAACCGATCTGGCAGCAGTTAATTTTGATCTTGAAAGAGTAAAGAAAGATCTTAGTTTCATTGTTCAACATGCGAATAAAGAAAAAATAATCCCTCACGCTTATTATTGGAAAGATTCATCTTTTATCACCGAGTTTGCCGATCACGATAATTGGAATAACTTTTGGTTTATCATAGTTGCGGCTGGATATCTGCAACATTCAAATGACGAAAAATTTTTAGAAGAAATTTATCCTTATGTTGAAAAATCATTGACCCAGGCTTTGATTACAAAAGGTGTTGATGATTTGATGTGGTCTTATCGCCCCGATTGGTGGGATATCGGTAAAAGATTTGGGCAGCGAAGTTACATGACAATACTTGCTATCAAAGCAATACGATCTTTCCTTTATTTGTCGAGCGTTCTAGAAAAAAGTGAACAGAAACTTTTTGAACTCGAACAACTGTCGGAAAGTATGGTAACAAAACTAAACGAGAAGTTATGGTGTGACGATTACAACTACTTAATGAATTGTACTGATCCCGATAAAATAGACGAGCATTACTACAGCGGCTCTTTACTTGCTGCTCATTACGGCTTGATGGATAAATCAAAAATTTCGAAGATGGTTAAAACAGCGGAACAAAAATTGGTTGATAAAAAAGTCGGTGTATATACTGTTTATCCAATGGATTTTGATGAATTACAAGAGTACTGGCATTTTGTAAACAACGAAGCCGGCGAAAAATTTTATTATCTAAACGGTGGTATTTGGCAGCATTCGAATGCATGGCATGCACTTGCACTAATGTCAGCCGGAAAGAAAGATGATGCGGCACGGTTTATCAAAGAAGTAATGACAGTTGAAGGAATAATGAACGGACCGAATGGACAACCGGCTATGTATGAAGTGAGGAACGGAAATGTTAACGACCCTAAGGTTTACGGATCGATAGATAAACCGCAATTCATGTGGGCCGGGGGGTGGTATCTCTACTCACTTTATTATTTATATGGATTAAATAATAATGAATGGAATATTGAGTTCGGACCACATCTGGGTGAGGCAGAACGGAATTGTTCTTTTGATCTTTCGGTGAAAAACAAATTAGTTAATGTAAGGATAGAGAAGAACTCGACTCAGAAAGTTGAAATAAATGGCGAAGAATTTAATTCGTTTGTGCTGCCTGATGAAATAGTCGGTTCGAAAAATATTCGTTTAGCTATCGGCAGCTTGAACAAACCGGTCTTGAAAACAACAAACTCGATTTTGAAATCATGTATAATGGATAAAAATTCGAATCAGTTGAAAATCGAGCTTGAAGCATTTAAAGGTCATAAAAACAGAACTGTCATTCATTCTAAAATTAAACCCAAAATTATTCTGCTCGATGGTAAGGTTTACAATGATGTAACTATCGAGACGATGGAAGAGGGTTATGTGTTAACAATTGATTTTAATCATGAAAAGAAAACAGAACATCTGGATATTAAATTTTAAATATTGAATTAGGAAAGGAAACTATTTAATAATGAAAGAAAGGTTGTACCTGGATGGTGAATGGAAATTAAAAATTGGCAACCGGTTTTCTCCATCAGCACCGAAAAAAATCATAAAGAAGGGATGGATTAACGCTGAGGTGCCCGGTACTGTTCACACCGATCTACTAAAAAATAAATTAATTGAAGAGCCGTTCTATTCAAACAACGAAATAAAACTTAGCTGGATAGCCGAATCAGACTGGGTTTACAAAACCATTTTTGATTCACCTTTTGAAACCGGTGACCGGTACCCGGTTAAATTGATTTTTGAAGGACTGGATACAATTGCGAAGATATATTTAAATGGTAGTTGTATTGGTGCTGCAAAAAATATGTTTATAAAATATGAATTTGATATAACTCGGTATCTCAAACCAAAGAAAAATCAACTGGAGATATTTTTCGAGTCGCCGGTTTATCGTGGTGACATTGAAGAACAAAAGTATGGCAAACTTCCGGTTGCCTTGAATTCGCATCGTGTTTATGTACGAAAGGCTCAATACTCATTCGGCTGGGATTGGGGTCCGTCTTTCCCGACTATGGGCATTTGGCGCAATGTTTATATTGAAAAAGAAAAGAGAGCATTCATCGAAAATTTTTCTTTTGACACGATTAGAGTTAGTAGTAAATCGGCAGAAGTGGTAATCAGGTTCGATGTTAAAAAGAAAACTGGTGAAAAGTTGATAGCGGAGGTTAATTTTAATTCTCTTCAAAAAAAAATTATCGAAGTCAATGATGACAAAAATCGAATCGTACTAGAAATAAAAAATCCTTTGCTTTGGATGCCAAACGGATATGGCGAACAGAATTTGTATGATGTCGAAGTAAAATTGAAAGATGAACTGAACTATGAAATAGATTCGATTAAGAAAAAAATTGGGATTAGAAAAATTGAATTACAACTTGAAGAAAAAGGGAAAAATACGTTCAGGTTCGTTGTCAACGGTGTAAAGATTTATGCAAAAGGAGGCAATTGGATTCCCGGAGATGCATTTCTTCCCAGAGTGAGAGAAAACAAGTACCGTATGCTTCTTAATTATGCAAAAGAAGCGAATATGAATTTTATTCGTGTTTGGGGCGGCGGAATTTATGAGAGTAACATTTTTTATGAACTCTGCGATGATCTTGGTTTGCTTGTATGGCAAGATTTCATGTTTGCATGCGGTGCTTATCCCGAACATGAAGAGTTCATACAGAACATCACTGAAGAAATATCTTACAACGTAAAACGACTTCAATATCATCCTTCAATTGCAATTTGGTGTGGTAATAATGAAAACGAATGGATCTGGCATCAACTAAAAAAAACAAGTTACAAATTGATGCCGGGTTATAAAATTTTCAGTGAAGTTATCCCGGCATTATTAGATGAAATTGATCCGCTACGTCCTTATTGGGAATCATCACCTTTTAGTTTTGACGAAGATCCAAATTCTATAACAAGCGGTAACAGACATCAATGGGATATATGGAGCAACTGGATTGATTATAATCAGGTAGTACACGATAATAGTTTATTCGTTACGGAATTTGGATTTCAAGGGCCGGCAAACAAATCAACTTTCGAAAAATTTATTCCGAAAAAAGAAAAAAGAATCGGCGGAGAGATTTTCGAATTCCATAACAAACAAGTTGAAGGTCCGGAAAGGGTAAACCGTTTTCTGAGTGCACATCTCCCATTAAGTATAAAGTGGGATGAATATATCTATCTAGCACAGCTAAACCAGGGATTAGCTTTGAAGACGTGCCTCGAACATTGGCGTTTTAACCAACCAGTTACAAACGGAAGTATCATCTGGCAAATCAACGATACTTGGCCGGTTACAAGTTGGGCATTGATTGATAGCGAACTAAGGCCTAAAATTTCTTATCACTTTGTAAAAAAATCTTTTACACCGGTTGCTCTGAAGTTTAGTGTAAGTGAAAGTAATATCGAACTATCCGGCTTAAATCAAACCGCAAACGATTTTAAAGGAATTTTGAATGTTTTAATAATGAATTTAAAAACCGGAAAAGTTTTGAGCATAGAAAAATCCAAAGTTAAGATTACTCATGGATCATTAGGCATCATTCACATGCTTGAAAAAAAATACGATAACAATAATATACTTATTGCTTCGTTATTTGATTTGAAGAAAAATTTAATTCATCGGAACGTTTTACCGTTAAAGGAATGGAAATATTTACAATTACCGGAAGCAAAAATCAAAATAAAATTATTACGAAGAAATGAAGATAGGAGATTAGAAGTTACAACTGATCAACCGGCATTTTTTGTCGATCTGATTTCTTCATCGGCAGATTTCTCTGATAGGGGAATGGTTATTCTACCCGGTGAAAAGCTTGAATTGAAAACCAGCAATGTTAAAAATAAGAAGCTGAAAATAAATGATGTTAGAATCTATTCATTGAACAATTTTTTATGCAAGTGAAAAATGAATTTTAAAAGAAATATCGGTTTTACTTTTATTCTTTGCATTACTGCAATCTTTCCTTTTTTTTATCCCGTTAATCTGGCTGCACAACAGATAAGTATTCCACGGATTGAAGCTATGCCTAATAATCCTTTACCTTATTTGATGCGTGATTGGGAAACTGTTGCTCGCGGTTATGATTCTTTAGTTTACAACTACAATTTGCAAGGTGACTATTTACCGCTAATTTTTTTTAATAATAGCACTGAAAATTATCCGGGGCAGCAAAGTTTTGGTTTGCATTCTTACGTCGGTACCAATTATACTTCAAGCGGTGAAGCAATAAATGTTCTACCTTCGATAGTAAGTGCAACCTTAGTCGGAATTGATAAGAAAAACCAAAACGGTTACGACTGGGTAAAAATGAGTCGTGAATATTTTAACAACCGCCCTGAGATGAATGTTTATAAGAATTCTCCGCATGATGATACATATGATGATTGGTGGTATGAGTCAATGCCGAATATTTTCTTTTATCAACTATACTCTTTATATCCCGATGTTGAAGAGTATGATTATCAATTCAGAACTGTTGCAAATCGATTTCTTGAGGTTGCCAAATTAAGCGGCGGTAAGAATACTCCATGGCAAGCAAGTGATTTTTCCTACCGTGGCTGGAATTTTGTCAACATGCAACCCTATGATTTTGATGTGAAAGAACCCGAGGCTGCCGGTGCAGTAGGATGGATTCTTTATAATGCATTTGTTGAGACCGGTGAGAAAAAATATTTGATAGGTGCCGAGTGGTGTATGGAATATTTAAACTCACTTTCAGAAAATCCCGCTTATGAAATCCAACTTCCTTACGGAGTATATGCAGCGGCGAGGATGAATGCTGAAATAGGAACAGATTATGATATTGAAAAAATAGCTGCATGGTGTTTCAGCAAAACTTATTTAAGGGAATGGAATGTTATTCTTGGCAAATGGGGAGTTTATGATGTTAACGGTTTAATAGGTGAAGATTCAGATAGACAGTATGCTTTTTTAATGAATACATTCCAGCAGATTGGCGCTTTGGTTCCCATCGTTAAATATGATGAAAGATTTGCACGCGCTATTGGCAAGTGGGTCTTAAATGCGGCAAATTCTGCACGGCTTTTCTACTCAAAATATTTGGATGATTTGCGTCAGGATAGTGAGGTGTGGTCGAAGCAATATGATGTAAATTCCTACATAGCGTATGAAGCGCTTTTAAAATCCGGAACGGGTTTTCCTTTTGCTACCGGTGATGCAAAAAATGGTGGGTGGGCAGAAACAAATTTATCGCTCTACAGTTCATCTTCTGTCGGTTATCTTGCCGGTTTACTAGATACAACTGACGTTCCAATGATTTTAAAATTGGATCTGAATAAAACGGATTTCTTTCAAAAAAATTCTTATCCCTCTTTTCTTTTATTTAATCTATATGATATAGATACGACTGTACATTTCACGCTCCCGGACGGTATCTATAATATATATGAATCTATTTGGAATGGTTTTATTGCTAGCGGAGTATCATCTGTTGCAGATATATCTATACCGGCGAACTCAGCAATAGTGATTGTCTTAACTCCAACTAATGGCAATATCGAATATGTTTTAGATAAATTGATAATTGATGGAAAAGTTGTTGACTATAATTCCGGCAACCAGGTTTCAAATTATCCTCCACGAATAAAAAGTTTGGCTGCGGCAAATGATACCCTGATTCAAAACAGATCAACAAAAATTTACTGTAATGCAACTGATAAAGACAACGATCAGCTACTTTACACTTGGAAAACCGGTAAAGGCATAATTGAAGGCGAAGGCGCAGTGATTGATTTTATTGCACCGATCGATACCGGCAATGTTAAAATCAAAGTGATTATCGAAGATTCCAAAGGTGGGAAAGACAGCGCAGAAATAATCATCAAAGTTGTAGAGTTTATTAATCATGCACCGCAAATAAATTCAATCCAAACATTTCCTCGTAAAATAAATATCGGCGAAATAACAAAAATATTTTGTAATGCGACTGATTCAGACGGTGATAATTTAATTTATTCCTGGTTCTCTGATTACGGATCGTTTGATCAGCAAGATGCAGACTCGGTTATATGGATATCGCCGGGTGTTGAGGGCGATTATTATATTAAATGCAGTGTTGATGATAATAAAGGATCTGTGGCAAATGACAGCATAAAAGTTATGGTACGCGACTTCAGCCAGTATTTAGAAGGTAATATCCGGGCATTTTATTCTTTCAGTGGCAATGCAAATGATGAATCGGGCAACGGTAACAACGGCATAATCACCGGTGCTCTTTTCACTAATGATCGTTTTAATAATACTTCGAAGGCACTCTATTTTGACGGCATTAATGATAAAGTTTTGATAGAGAATTCTACGTCTTTGAATTTTCAAGATGCTATCACTATTTCTTTTTGGATGGAACTTAACGAACTGCCAACGAAAGAGTTATATGTTATTTCCCACGGGAGCTGGGGTGAAAGATATAAAATTTCCATTTCTAATAGGAAGTTGAGATGGACTATTAAAACGGATAGAAACAGTAACGGAATATTGGATCTCGATAGCGAATCAATTTTAGATGCAAATAAACTATATCATTGCGTTGTTACATACGATGGCTCAGATGCTGAAGTTTGGCTAAACGGAAATCTCGATTCATTTACTTCGTGGTCAGGAAAACTACTTACAACAAACATTGATTTAACAATTGCTCAAATGCTTCCTACGGATGCTAATTATAATTTTAAAGGAACACTCGATGATATCCGAATATATGACTACATGCTGTTACCAAATGCAATTAATGATTTGTATGATATTCAAACAACTTTAGATGATGATTATGATAACAAGCCAATGCCAACAGAAACAAAGCTTTACACAAATTATCCGAATCCGTTTAATCCGGTTACTACAATTTCATATTTCATTCCGACCTCACCCTTGAATCCCTCTCCTTACCAAGGAGAGGGACATAGGGAGAGGTTAGTTACATTAAAAGTGTATGATATTCTAGGAAGTGAAGTTGCAACACTCGTGAATGAATACCAACGGCCCGGGAAATATTCCGTACAATTTAATGTAGAGACGTTGCATGCAACGTCTCTACCAAGTGGTGTTTATTTTTATACATTAAATATTCGAGACACTTCACTCCGTTCGGTGTTTAACGAGACGAAAAAAATGATTCTTCTTAAATAGTATCCAATGATGCTAACTATAAATAATCTTTTTGAGGTTCAATATGGCAGAAGTTAAGCTTGTAGATGTTACAAAAATATACGAAGGTAAAAACAAAGCTGTTGATAAAATCTCTCTCGAAGTAAAAGACAAAGAATTTGTTGTACTGGTTGGACCATCTGGGTGTGGAAAGTCAACTACATTACGAATGATTGCCGGATTAGAAGAAATTTCTGAAGGCGAGTTATTCATTGACGGCAAGCGTATGAATGACACTCCGCCAGCACAGCGCGATATTGCAATGGTTTTTCAGAATTATGCGCTTTATCCCCACATGACTGTTTTTGAAAATATGGCTTTCGGATTAAAACTGAGAAAGTTTTCTAAAAGTGAAATTAAAGAAAGAGTAAAACATGCAGCAGATATTTTGGGAATAGAGAATTTATTGGATCGAAAACCAAAACAACTTTCCGGTGGACAACGGCAGAGGGTTGCATTAGGTCGTGCTATTGTTCGGAAACCAAAAGTCTTTTTGTTTGATGAACCGTTGAGTAATCTTGATGCAAAACTACGTGTGCAGATGAGAACAGAAATTTCTAAACTTCATCATCAACTCGGTGCAACTATGGTCTATGTTACTCACGATCAAACCGAAGCGATGACGATGGGAGATAGAATTGTTGTGATGAAAGACGGCTATGTTCAGCAGATTGATACGCCGATGAATTTATACAATAATCCTTCCAACAAATTTGTTGCTGGATTTATCGGGAGCCCCTCTATGAATTTCATTGAAGGTAACATTATTGACAACGATGGCAAGGAATTCCGAAGCATGAAGGGCGGTTTGAAAATAAAACTAAATGGAGACTGGGGGACAAAACTTAAAACATATTCGGTTGATCGTTTATATGTAGGAATTCGTCCGGAAAATTTCAGCTTGGCTGAATTAGAAAATTCTCAAAGATTAACTGTAATAGCAGAGCTAGTGGAACCGATGGGCAGCGATGCGAATATTTATTTTAACGTAGATGGTATTTCGTTCGTCTGTAAAACAAATGTTACTGGATTACCAAAAACGGGCGAGATAATTAACATTTATCTAAGACCCGATCTGTTGCATTTCTTCGACAAAGAAAAAGAAAATGCATTATAATATTTATTACATCGATTTATAAGAAATCACAAAGTATATATCACTTAAGAACAATTACTAATAATCCAATACCGCACTCTCGATAGAGAGTTGCGGGGACACTAAATATAAAGTACGAATTTGGAGTTACGAAGGACGAATAAATAATTATCAAAGACGATAGACAGTAAAAACTAAGTGCGAAAAACATGAAAACCGCACACATCAGATTTTATGAAGAACTTAATGATTTTTTACCACCGCCAAAAAGAAAACAGAGATATGAATTAAACTTCACCGGCTCTCCCTCAATAAAAGATATTATTGAATCGCAAGGTGTACCGCACACAGAAGTTGACTTGATTCTTGTTAACGGTACATCCGTCCATTTTAACTATAAATTAAAAAACGAAGATGATATTTCCGTTTATCCATTGTTCGAGTCATTTGATATTTCAACGGTACAAAGGTTGCGTGCAAAACCTTTACGCATTCCGAAATTTGTTCTCGATGTTCATCTTAGAGCACTTGCAAAATATATGCGCATGTTTGGCTTCGATACTAATTATCAAAATGATTTTTCGGACGAACAAATAATTGAAATTTCTATAAGCGAAAAACGAACCGTGTTAACACGCGATGTGGGAATTTTAAAACGAAATCAATTAACACATGGTTATTGGGTGCGGAACGTAAAACCAATTAAACAGATTGAAGAAATAATTAAAAGATTTGATTTGAAAAATGAAATAAATGAATTTAGTCGTTGCATAAGATGCAATACGATAATTGTCCCAATCGAAAAAGAGAAAGTGATGAGTAAAATACCACCGAAAGTAAAAAGTCTGCATCCCCAATTTTTTTATTGTAATGTATGCAGCAAAATATATTGGAAGGGAAGCCATTATGATAAGATGAAATCGTTAATAGAAAAAATGAAACTCTATAACTTGTAAAACAACAATCGGTTAATCAGCTAATTATTTCCGATGAATAATTATGCAAAAATTTTTATAAATGATACTTGACATCACTAATTATAAACCGTATAATTGCATCCAACAATAATCATGGTCAACAGTCACAAACATATCGTCACAATCCAAAAGATTTCAGGGCGTAAAATGTCCGTTGAAGTTGATCGTTCAAATTTTATTAATAACTCTTCTTTAGATAACCTTCTATTAGGGATTATTATTCTATCGATTATTAGCATTATTAACCTAGTGATAATTCTAGGCTAATAATAATAGTCAATCCCTAACCAAAAAAAATAAAAGACAGACGCACAAAAGATGAATTTAGGGATTGACTAAAGCCCTAAAGGTATATCTGAAGTTATTTATGAATAATTATTCAGAGGTTTTATGCGTTCTGATCTTATAAAAAAAGGGTTTGATAAAGCTCCTCATAGAAGCTTATTGAAAGCTACCGGTGTCATCAAAAATGACGGTGATTTCAACAAACCCTTTATTGGAATCTGTAACTCTTACATAGATCTAATCCCCGGCCATGTTCACTTGCAAGAATTTGGAAGAGTGATTAAAGAAGAAGTACGTAAAGCCGGCGGAATCCCTTTCGAATTTAATACAATAGGTGTTGATGATGGAATTGCAATGGGTCATATCGGGATGCGATACTCACTTGCAAGCCGTGAACTTATAGCAGATAGTTTGGAAACTGTTGTTGAAGCACACCGCTTAGATGGACTGATTTGTATTCCTAACTGCGATAAAATTGTTCCCGGAATGTTGATGGGCGCCATTCGTGTAAACATTCCAACAATTTTTATTTCAGGCGGACCAATGAAAGCCGGCAGAACTCCTTCCGGCGAAAAAATTGATTTGATTTCTGTGTTCGAAGGAGTTGGAAAATTTTCCACCGGGCAAATTGATGAACAGAAATTAAAAGAGCTTGAGGATTTTGGCTGTCCTTCATGCGGTTCATGTTCCGGTATGTTCACAGCCAACTCGATGAACTGTTTGATGGAAGCATTGGGTATGGCATTACCCGGCAACGGTTCTATCCTCGCAATTGATCCTAAACGCCACGAACTCGCAAAAGAAGCCGCACGAAAAATTCTTGATATAATTAATGCTGATTTAAAACCAAAAGATATTATCACACGCGAATCAATATTAAATGCTTTTGCACTCGATATGGCTATGGGCGGAAGTACTAACACTGTACTTCATACACTGGCTATTGCTACTGAAGCCGGAATTGATTTCAATCTTGAAGAGATTAATGAGCTATCCAAAAGAACTCCATACATCTGTAAAGTTTCACCGGCATCTAGAACAGTACACATGGAAGATGTTGATAGAGCTGGTGGTATTTCTGCAATTCTTAACGAGCTTTCCAAAGTTGATAATGTCCTAAATCTAACATTGCCGACTGTAACCGGAAAAACTATTGGAGAAAATATTAAATCCGCTGAAGTAAAAGATAGAACTGTAATAAAGACTTTTGATGAACCGTATCGTAAAACCGGGGGACTTTCTGTTTTATTTGGGAATCTCGCACCAAACGGTTCGGTAGTAAAAACCGGTGCTGTTGATGAGAAGATGCTTGTGCATAAAGGCCCGGCTATAATTTTTAATTCACAAGATGAAGCAATAGCCGGTATCAGAAATGGTTCTGTTAAACCAGGTCATGTTGTTGTAATTCGATACGAAGGACCAAAGGGCGGACCCGGAATGCCGGAAATGTTAGCGCCTACAAGTGAAATAGTCGGCATGGGACTCGGTGATAAAGTTGCATTAATAACGGACGGAAGATTTTCGGGCGGAACGCGCGGCGCTTGTATTGGGCACGTATCACCGGAAGCCGCTGTGAAAGGACCAATTGCCGCATTGAAAGACGGCGATATAATCTCGATTGATATTCCAAATAATTTGCTTGCCGTAGAATTAAGCAGTGAAGAAATTGAAAAAAGATTGAATGCCTTACCGGAATTCAAACCAAAAATTAACAAAGGATATTTAGCACGATATTCCAGAATGGTTACATCGGCAAATACCGGTGCAGTTTTAATTATACCAGAATAAAAAATAAAAGAGTATATATTATGCATACTAATAAGAAAATTTCAGGGGCAGATATATTTTTTGAGTGCCTTAAACAAGAAGGCGTTGAATATATTTTTGGATACCCCGGAGGTGCCGTATTAAAAATTTATGAGCATCTCCATGATATAAATTTCTTAAAACATATTTTAGTGCGTCACGAACAAGGCGCTACACACATGGCAGAAGGTTATGCAAAGGCAACCGGTAAAGTTGGTGTTGT
>DYJK01000119.1 GCA_020723165.1 Melioribacter roseus
TTTTATCTTCTTCCAGGGAAAGAAATTTTTCTAAATTGTGGATGATGATAAGCCCATCTTCGGCTTGTACAATTCCATCAACATAGTGCAGCGATTTTAGAATTTTATCCGCCGGTACTATTTTATCTTCATCAAAGGGAATGACATCACGAACAGAGTCAACAAGCAATCCGACAGTTCGTCTGCCGGTATTAGCAATAATAATATAATCTGTCAGTGAAATTTCATGTTCTGAAAGTTGAAATCTTTTGTGAATGTTTGCGACCGGTATAATTTTTTCATGGAGTTTTATAACTCCACGTATGATGGAAGGCGCCCCGGGTAGAGGCGTAATTGAAACGGAAGGAATTATTCTTTCAACACATTCAACGTTTAATGCATACTTTTCGCTTTTGAGCGAAAAGACCAATAAATAATCAGCGGTTTTCATTTTAGCCAACCACTTATTCAAAAATATTTTGTAAAATTTTTTGAACTTATCTTAAGATATTCTTCTTAAAGTCAAGGAACAGTAATAGCTAATTAAAAATGATATGCTATTATAGCTGCGTATAATATTAAACCATTTAATATAATGATATGCAGTTAAACAAAAAGGATCGCAAAAAAAATTCACATCTACAACCTAATTCAAATAACTCATAGTGATTGTAAAGTCGAACATTTTGTCAATATACAATTGATATGTTGGCAATTCTGAATTCAAAATAATTAAAAGTCGGTCAAAGTCAAACAATAAAAGTCATTTGGACCTATAATTCTTGACAAATATCATAATCAGCGACTGTTTCAAATTTACAATCGCAATGGATTCTATGCTGATTACTCGCTTCAATTTTGATTTATGGGATTATAATTTTAAGCCCGCTATTGTTAGCGGGCTGTAAAAAAGAGGGGTTTGTTTATTTACGATTAACTTTTAACCGATTATAAGTTCAAGCAACAATACTCGCTTTTTCAGCTAACTCCATCCCCTTTTCAATTGCTTGTTTGTTAAGAGGTATTAAGTGATGATATCTTTCAGGTAAAACTTTGCTCAACCCTTTCAAAGCTGATTCAAATGTAATTATTGGTTTCTTTTTAAGGAGGGCACCAAGTATAATCATATTCATCACTTTAGTGTTTTTAAGTGCTGCTGCTTCATTTGCTGCTTCGATAGGTAGAACATCTACATCAGTTCTTTTAGGCGGTTCTAAAATGGTACTCGCCTCGTAAATTAATAGTCCACCCGGTTTTACTGCTTGTTCAAACTTATCAAGTGACGGTTGATTCAATGCAACAACCGTATCAAATTTATTAATGATTGGAGAGCTGATTTTCGAATCGCTTACTATTACCATGCAATTTGCAGTGCCGCCTCTCATTTCGGGACCGTACGAAGGCATCCAGCTTACTTCCTTATCTTCCATTACTCCGCCGTAACAAAGAATTTGTCCTAATGATAATACTCCTTGTCCGCCGAATCCGGCAATGATTATTTCTTCAGTCATAGTTATTCTCCTTTTCCCGGTTTTTCAGAAGTATCATTTGGAGTTTTAAGCTCACCCAATGGATAGTAAGGAAACATATTTTCTTGCATCCATTTATTTGCTTCAAGCGGAGTCATTTTCCAGTTTGATGGACAGTTCGAAACGATTTCAACAAAACAGAGTCCTTTCTTTTCTTTCTGGTATTTAAAACTATTCAGGATTGCTTTTTTCGCTTTACGAACATTATTAGGTGTATCAACTGCACAGCGTGTTGCGTAGTAAACACCCGGAAGAGTCGCAATTAAATCAGTTATCTTAAGAGGATACCCCATTATTCCTACATCACGTCCATATGGAGATGTTGTTGATTTCATTCCCGGTAAAGTAGTAGGCGCCATCTGTCCGCCGGTCATTCCATAAATACCGTTATTAATGAACACTATTAAAATATTCTCGCCGCGGTTGCAAGTATGAATTGTTTCACCGGTACCAATTGCAGCAAGATCGCCATCACCCTGGTATGAGAAAACATATTTTTCCGGTAGTACTCTTTTTATTCCGGTAGCAACAGCAGATGCCCGTCCGTGTGCAGCTTCTGTCATATCGATATTAAAATAATTATAAGCAAACACGGAACAACCAACGGGTGCGACACCGATTGTATCTTCTTGAATTCCAAGTTCATGAATAACTTCAGCAATTATTCGATGGGCAACACCGTGGCCGCAGCCCGGACAGTAGTGCATCGGTGTATCGGTAAGTGTCGGAGGTTTTTCATAAACTAGGTTTTCTTTTGTACAGATATTCTCCTCGGTAATTACCTCTTCGAAGTGTTTATTTTCTTCAAGCATAGTTTTTTCGTTCATAAAGTCTCCACAGAAAGACTTGCCTGACGGCAGTCAAGTTTCTCTTCAATTTTGTGAAGTATCTCATCAGGTGATGGAACAATGCCGCCCATACGCCCGTGAAATTCAACAGTTGTTTTTCCATTTACGGCAAGTCTAACATCTTCAACCATTTGACCGGCATTCATTTCAACATCAAGAAATCCTTTCACATTACCGGCAAGTTTATTTATCTCTTCATACGGAAATGGAAACAAAGTAACCGGTCTAAAAACACCAACTTTAATTCCCTTATCGCGTGCAAGCATTGCCGCTTTTTTACAAATTCGTGCAACTAATCCAAATGCTATTAAGATTATTTCTGCATCGTCGCACATATATTTTTCAAACCTAATCTCTTCCTTTTCTATCTTCTTATACTTTTCTTGTAAATGATTATTGATTTCTTCCATCGATTCCGGCTGCATATGTAAAGATGTAATGATATTTCTCTCACGATCTTTAGGTTTACCAACAGTAGCCCATGACGGGGTATCCGTTGTTCTTGGCATTTGAGGGAAGAGTTCAACTTTTTCCATCATCTGTCCTAAGGCGCCATCAGCTAGGATCAATAAAGGATTCCGCCATTTGAAAGCAAGTTCAAATCCAAGTTTAACATGATCGACCATTTCTTGTACTGTTGATGGTGCGAGTACAATTAATTTATAATCACCGTGTCCGCCGCCTTTAACTGCCTGGAAATAATCTCCTTGAGATGGCTGGATTGTTCCTAATCCGGGACCGCCCCTAACAACATTAACAAGCAAGCATGGCAATTCGGCACAAGCTATATATGAGATACCTTCTTGCATCAAACTGATTCCCGGACTCGATGAAGAAGTCATAACTTTCTTACCGGTTCCGGCAGCACCATAAATCATATTTATTGAAGCGACTTCACTTTCAGCTTGCAAAACAACCATACCGGTTCTTTTAGTTGCTTCCAAACTCAAGTATTCCAGGATTTCAGATTGTGGAGTAATAGGATAACCAAAATATCCATCGCACCCGGCTCGTATAGCTGCCTCAGCGAGTGCTTCATTCCCTTTCATTAATTTTAGCTCTTTCATGATTGCACCGTCACTGTTATGTCACCGGTTACATTAGTAATTGTAGCTACCGGTTCTTTCTTCTTATCAATTTTTCGGTAAACTTTAATTATACCTTCAGGACAAACAAGAGCACAATTTGTGCATCCGGTACAATTGTCTTCAATTTTAACAATATAATGATACCCTTTCGAATTGAGTTTTCGAGATAGTTCCAGCGAATCTTGTGGACACGCTGCCTTGCAAAGTTCACATCCCTTGCACTTCTCGATGTCAATAAGGATATCCCCTTTAACTTTTGCCATAGATTACCTCGGATTGTTTAAAACAAAAAAGGTTATAGTTTTGCTATAACCCTTCATTCGGTGTTTATTTTTTTGTTGTAGTATTTCTACCAAAATTTCTTTCACAGCATCCCTATTAAAGGACTAATTCTTTAGAAACTAACGTGCCAACCTTTACCGCCCTTCCCAAAAAATTTGCAGTGAAAAAATAATGATTATTTCTGAAAAACAAGCGGTGCACAGATTCTTTTTAGAATACTATTAGAGACCGCTGCTCTGATTTTCATAAATGAGAAAGAATAACATTCTTTGAGAAATGGATTGTTGTTATGGTTGTGTGTGGTCTACGGTTAATAGAAGTACCAAAATGCATGATTGCATGGGTGCACGAATGCATGAAATAAGTACGAAGTACGATCCACCTTAGGTGGAACGAAGTACAAATTTAAAACTTCCTAAATCGTGATTCGTAAATAGTAACTCGTACTTGTTTTTTCGTACTTCGTACTTGAACAACGCTATTTTAAAAGCAAAAGTTTTTTCGTATCGCTGAAGGAGCCGGCTTGTAAACGATAGAAATAAACTCCACTTGCAAGTTTACTTCCATCAAATTTTACTTCGTAATTACCGGGAAGTTTTTCTTGGTTAACAAGTGTAGAAATTTCTCTGCCGAGTATGTCGTAAATTTTTAATGTAACAAAATTTGTTTGTGGAATTGAATAATTAATTGTTGTAGCCGGGTTGAACGGGTTTGGGTAGTTTTGAGAAAGATCATATAGTTTAGGAATACTTTTTGATTTTTCCCCAACACCAGTTATAGTCGAATTAGAAAGTAACCAATCTTT
This sequence comes from Melioribacter roseus, assembly GCA_020723165.1. Taxonomy (GTDB): domain Bacteria; phylum Bacteroidota; class Ignavibacteria; order Ignavibacteriales; family Melioribacteraceae; genus DYJK01. The sequence continues at coordinate 4,532 of DYJK01000119.1, forward strand.
CTGTTTACTAGATGCTCTGAAACGATCAACAATTCCATTAAAACCACCGTCATATTGATTATGTCCCCAAAAACCTGAAATACATTGACCAATAGTAGGAGTATCTACTGGCGCACTAAAATTTCCAGCGGCGCCAAGTTGACCTTTCCAGTCAGTGTCTGAGGCAACTATAACACCATCAACATTAATATACCATCCCAAATTACCAAAACTTATGCCGATAGAATGCCACTGATCAAATTTAAAATTGGTTTGTTCGGCAATTATTTCGTGATATGCACCAGCAGTAGCATAAGCATATCCATTTTCCAACTGAATTTTCCCATTATCATAAACTAACAGTTTCATTTGTCCAGGCCAATTTACATCTCCTCCATGAGCATCGGTGCCAAATAATTGTGCTGAAGACTGGTTATCATATAGTGCATAATTATCGTACCAGTAGCCGGAATTAATTTTTACCCACCATTCTAAAGTACCTTCTTTGGGAATTCCATAGCTAAATGGATATGAAATTCTACTTTCATTTATCATGATAAAAACAGCACCTGAGCCTGATAATGCTGGTGCATAAGTAATTCCGGTAACAACACCTAATGAAGAACCATTTAGTTCATCCATAATTGTTGTACTACCACTTGGCGGATTGTCTAGCCAAAGTTTATAATTAACTACGCCAGTTAATTTTGTATATGGATCTTCTTTATAAGTAGACTCCCATCCATATGGATCGACCGGCTTACCATTATATTGAATTTCGAAATGTAAGTGAGGTGAATTTGGAGAACCTGCTTCGCCTGAATAACCAATTAATTTACCTTGAGTTATATAGTCTCCCTCATTTACAACTGCATTATTAGAACTTGGGTAACTAAAAAGATGTAGATAATATGATTTAAAACCATTTTGATGATCTATCTCAAGTGTATGATAATATAAAGCATTAGGAATCCCTGGGAAACTATCAGGGTAATGAATTATGCCGTCAGCATCTGCAAGTACAGAATCATAATATGCACGATAATCGTAACCCGGGTGCCCATCATAATTAAGATACTGTGGTGTACCTGCACCCCCATAATGTCCGTTGATAAAAAAGCTTGTTGAATCAGAATTCATCAAACCAGGATGACTTACATCACCGTCCCATCCATATCGTTTCTCGCCCCGTTCGCCATTATATCCAACTATTGTATCATTTTTAGTATATGGCGCACTCATAGAATGGTCAAAAACACTATTTATGGTAGCAGTATATGGTGTTTTATCTTTTAATGGAAATGCAAGAAATGGTTTTATGATTGCTGATGTTCCGTATATTTCTATTTCACCTATGAATAACCAATCGGTATAATAAGATGTTCTTGTTTTATAAAAAATAATTGTAACAATTGAGTCCGTAATGTCACCTATTTGGTCAGTCCATGCACCATTATAACTACCACCTGCTTGAGTAGTAGTTGATCCAAATGTAGTTACCATTGAATCAGCATTCCAACTATCACCATATTGAACATTACCCTGGTTATATCTAATACTATTTATCTCGTATAAACTTTTTAAATGAATTGTTATGGTAATTTCCATTAATTGATTGTAATCATTATTAACAAAACCAATAACTCCATCCTCTTGATGAGTGGAAGCAGACTTATAGTTTAAACTTCCATCTGTTATATCTTCAGGCCATTCTCCTTGACCATCATTTTTATCATCTGCTCCATTTGTTTGTATAGTAACAGTTTTGCCTAATGCAATGTTTTGAACTTGAGCATAATCATTAACGAAGAAAATAAAAGATAAAAGCAATATGAAAAGTAATTTCTTTTCCATACTTAAACCTTGTTAATTATTTAATAAAATATTACGACGTTGCGCCTAACGCGGTGCCAAAAATAGGCTGCTAAGTTTTATCACCTCAACTTATTTTATATATTTCTAATTGTTACTTCTGTATTATTTTGTTTCTATACCTATCAATAATATTGCATGTTTCTGGTGAATATCTATACATGTTATCTATCATTCTTTTTTCAATCCAAGCACCATTATTTATGGCTGATTGCAAACTTGTTTCGTCATTCATAAGCAATGACATAACTAATAATGTATTGGGCATAAATTTACCTTTACCTTTTGCCCAAAGTATCTTTAGAGATTCTTTATTCCCATATCCAATAGTCCATTCGGCATCCACAGCAGCATTAACATCAGCTCCTCTATCTAATAACAATTCGTAAAAATTACTTCTCCTTCTGCTACTAGCCCAAAATACTGCATTTTTATTTGGTTTAGCTCCATTATCTAATAAAAATTTAGCCATATTGTAGTCATTATTTTCAATTGTATGCCATAAAGCAGTCTCCCCGCTATATGGATATTCAACATTAGGATTTATACCAGCGAGAAAAAAAAGTTTCACAGCGGTTGTGTCAGCTCTATTAACACTTTCGATAAATTTTTCAGGTGTATATTCATATCCTAAAGACATTAACTCTTTTCTTGCATCTTCTGGACTCTTTTTACATCCAGAAAATGAAATAACAAATAATGATAAAACAACACGAATCGAATTCATTATTATTTTTTTCATAATACCTCCCTTTCTTTGTTAGTTACCAAATGCTAAAGCAAATAAAATGACTTTAGATAGCCACACACTGAGTAATATTATTATAGGGACAGAAAAAGTTGAAGCGGTTTCGGAAATCTTTAAGATTTTTGTACAACCAGAATATAGGATCAAAATTGTAAAGCTGATTGCATAAAGAGCTAATGCTAGGATAACTTCCAAATTGCTAAGATTTAATATGCCAGTTAAAAGAATAAGAAATCCAAGAGGTAATGTTGAAGCTCCAGTAATAAAAATGTCTGCTTTATAATTTGCTTTTCTCTGTAATATTGTTCTTATGGCAGTTAATACTGCAAATATTGACACTGGCAGTATGAGAAGTGAAAAAATCATCTTTAATATATCACCAAAGTCGGGTCGTAAAAAACTTGGTAAAAGCAGAAGAATACCAAACAATGATAATAACGTAAATGCAACTGAAAATATGATCCCAACATTCTGGGCTTTTGTTTCTCCCAATTGTTTATAAGTGGTTCCTAGTTCCCCCACTGGATTAACAAAAAATATTTTAAATGCATTAAAAGCATCTTTAGAAACGGCTTTGGCTTTTTCCTGTAACTGCGAGCCTGAAGTGGAAGATATTGAACTGACATTGCCTAAGGAAAGGTTTTTACCGCACACATTGCAGAACTTGGATTGTTCTGCTAATTGAGCACCGCAGTGTGGACAAAACATTTTACCTCCTTTAGTTATATGAAAGTTCTTTGCCGCATTTAATACAAAACCGGGGATTTCCTTTATATCTGGGATTAGTCTTTATTTTTTCAATTATTGTTTGCAATTGATAAAAAGTATTCCTCTATCCCCCAAGTCATCGTTGGTTCCACACAGTAACGATTCGTTTTTTACTCGAATAGTATATATTCTTTTTCTACTTTTACTCCACGTTTCAGTAATTTTGATTTTAGGACCTAAAAAATCTTCAACCAATTCTCCATCTATTCTATTTGTATTACCGTGCCAATAAATGGAACCAGTAAATTGCTTACCATCAAACGATGTAATCTGAATTTTACCATTGCCTGTCCCGAAGTAAAAACTTTTATACATAACTGAATTTAGACCCTTACTAAATAATAGTTCTTTTGCTATCTGATTCTTTTTCTTTATTTCTGACTTCAGAAAATTATCCAAGGAATCCACTTTGTTATTTTTACTAAGACTGAGTTCTTCAAGTCTCTTTTTTTGTTTCTCAATATCGTTATAAGCATCCCGGTATTGTGCATTTTCATCTATACCAGTAGGATCATCCTCAATTTTATTATAAAAATCAGTGATTATCTTTATTTGCTGCATCAGTCGAGATAAGATTTCATTGTTAAGTGACTCAAAAGATGGATATACACCTATAACTTCACGAGAGGTTGGTAAAATAATGACGCAGTACAAAGCTGTTGCTACAATTTGAGGCATAAAGCCATTTGATAAAAAGCTAATATCACCCTTATCAGGTTTGATAACAAGAAGTAATTCCACCCGATGACCTGGATTCTTATTAACGATTTTTTCCGCATTCTTGCTATCAATGGGAATTATATTGGGAAAAACGGCTCTATCATATTTATGATAAACTGACACATAATTTGTGAGTTGAACTAAATTATTACCTTCCCAACTTAATACATAAGCACCAACCTTTAAAATACTGAACGGAAATCCTTCCTTCTCAAAAGAGTATTCTCCCAGTTCTCCCGTAACACTTGTAAGAAAACTTCCTATGGTACTAAGTTCATGTTGTCTGCTCTCAAATTTATTCTGAATTTCTTTCGCAATTCTTTGTCTTTCAAATTCATTCCTTGCCTTATTATAATCTTTGAAATATGATTGAAATGCTGGCACTTTAGAGTATTTGCTTGGATTAAACCTCTGATTCTCCAATAATAATGCAAGCATTTTTGCATCAACATCACTAAGTATAGATGAATTCTCAATAATTGATTTACTTGGATAAGATGAAAATTGGCCCCAATTAATTACTTGCCTTTCAGCAACCTTGCTCTGCTTTTTTTGCCCTAAAATAGAATTATTAAATGCTGATATTAGTATTAGAAGATAAATAAAAAATTTTTTCATAATGATGGTTCCAAAGGTTCACTATAGTTCTTTTATTTGGCTCTTTTGCATACTTAATAAAAATTTTAGTGTGGTACAGTTAAAAGCCATTATTACATCTCCCCTTCGAACTCCGTATGCTCAACTATCCATTTTTGTAGTTCCGGCGCTATCCAAAATCCGTAAATGCCAATAGTGATTATTAACAAGAAGAACCACTTAATCCACAAACCAAATAGACCGGCACCGCTGCCAATGAATTTGCAGCGCTTGCCATTTATTGTTGTATGCTTTGCAATCCATTGCTGTTTAAGTACGACTGCCCACGGAAACGCAAGACCGAGTGATAACGATGTAATCAGAAAAGCGACGATAGCCGTACCGAGAAATGTACCAGCGCCGCCGTCAAATGAAAAGTTTTTTGATTTTGACATAATGCTTATACCTTCTTGATTATTTTACTATTCCCGTTGCTTGTTTTCTAATTTCTTTTGCTTGTTTACTTAATAGGGTAAATTCGTCAGGGTCTATATAGGTCATCAAATTATCCATAACATTTTTATACGATTTCTCCAATAAGCTAGCTAATGACACTGCTCTAGAATCACTTCCTACTTTGTATGAATAACTATTTACACTCATATAATTCCATTTAAATTGATAATTTTCTTGTAAGGGTTCTGTTTCAAGTGATTTCGTCCAAATCAATTGCCAGGTTAATGGTTCATATACTTCCAATGTAATTCTTGATTTTACGCCGAACACTCCGTTCTGACTTCCCGGGCTATAAACATTTGTAAGTAAAACTGCACCAATATTCTTTGCCGGTTCGCTACTCGAAGTGACCTGATCAGAAATTTCTAATGTGACTTTTCCAATTAAACAAAAATTACTTTGTTCCCGCTGACTAAACGTAGCTGATTCTTTATTTTTCACCATTTCTATTATTCTAAAATCTCTTGAGGTCATCATTTCCTTAAAATCTTCTCCCATTGCATTAGTATACTTGCTGGTTATAGATTCAAACGAAGTTATTGCATCAGTATTATAACCAAAAGCATAGTTCTGACCGGTTTGATAAAATACATTTGAAGAACTACCCTGTGGATATGTAATCTGGTATGAAGGTGAAATTAAAAGCATTGTTAAAGGTTCACTTAATTTCTTATCAACAGTAGGTGTGTAATCAAATTTGTAATTAAAAGTTGGATTCGGGCCTGGATCTTCAAAACTCGGTGTTACATAACCAGAACACGATACAAAAAGTACTACTGAAGATATTATTAGAATACTATAAACATACTTTATCCCTTTCTTCATTTTGCACCTCATTTTTGTGGAAGGATTTTTCTTATCACTATATACATTTCCCCGAACACTAGCTTTTGCGGAAAAATATTTTTAGAATTCTTAAAAGCGGTACTTAGCTGTAGTGTTTGTTCTGTAGTTGTTTCAATAGGAAATTTCAGTGTGGATTGGTCTAAATAATGATTATCCGGTAGCAGTCATATCCAGAATTTTTCTGAATTCTTCTATAAAATCTTTCATTTCAGCAAACATCTCTTCTACTTCTTCTTTATTGTAATTGACATAAGTATCGTAATCACTTTTTGTTCTTCTGTTGAAAGCTTTGTGAATTATTTTACCAAAACGTTCATCAATCTTTTTCGTGTGAACAAAATCTTTGTTAACCATCCGATCAATTGTGCGTGCTTTGATGATTCGAATTGATTGGCAAGCTTCAGAGCAAGTAACGAATAGAACATCCCGTAATAAATTCGATTAACCGCGGAACGGAATCGGTTATTTTCAACTAGAAGCTTAACATCAGAAACTGCTTCTTCAGCTTGCTGTAAGCGGTAAATAATCAATGAAGATTTGCTTTCGCTATCAAGTGTCATGCATATAAACCGGATTTTATTGCATTAACAAAAATCGGCTGTCTGCCTCTTGGAGAATTTATTTCTTTGACTGAGATAATGTGTGCATCTATAAGAATATTGTACTTCAAGTCAACGTCATAGCATAAATCGAGAATTCTATTCTCATCAATCCAGTTATATTCTTTGTCTAAAATTATCAGAACATCATAATCAGACCCTTCAGCGGCAACTCCTTTAGCTTGCGAACCAAATAATATTACTTCTTTAACCGAACTTCCGTAAAAATTCAGTAAATGTTTTTTTAAGTCGCTTATTATTTTGATTTTGTTTGGCATATGATTTTACTTTCCAAGTTTACTAATCTTTTGATTGCTTTAACTTATTCATTAGCTCTTTAAAATTCAACATACTTTGCACTATGGAAATTGCTGGACTGTAATAACTCCATAGAAATGTCATAGATACGACTCGATAGAAATGTCAGTAAAA
>DYJK01000004.1 GCA_020723165.1 Melioribacter roseus
GAAATTAAAATTGCCTGGCAAACTTATGCCGACAATATCTGGAAAATTGAAACAACTGATTATTATAACGATACACTAAGTACTGCAATGACTCTAATTAATTCACTTACAAGCGATCCGCAAATTTCACTCGGCAACAAAAGCTTGTGTTGGATTGATAACGGGAAACTTTATTGGAAACGTTTTGATTCTGCTTCCGAAGTAATTGTTATTATTGATAGTAGTTATTGTTCAAATCCAGACATCAGTGGTTTAGTCACAGAAATTTTTTATGAAAAAACTATTGATGGAAAACAGAACATCTTTTTGGCAAATCATCATCAATATCCTACAAGTCACTGGGAAATAAAGAAAATATCTGGTGGGGATAATGATTTTAGTCCGAAATCAGGCTATGACAGCGGAATTGTGTATGAGTCTTTGCAAAGTAATTTATGGCAATTAGTTTACACTTTGAATGATGGTTATACTTGTGAAAATATTAAAAGCGAAAATTATAACTACAGAAACCCAGTCTTTTTCACTTACCCAATCCCTACGTCATCTTCAGCTAATGAAACACCTTTCTTTGTAGCATTTGATAGTGATTCCCTTACAAATAATAAAGAAGTTATGGTTAAGTATCTTGATTATTACGGCACGTTCGATTCGTTATATAACGTATCAAACTTAGAGGGAGATGATAGCCGTCCGGCGCTGGCGCTGGTTTATGAAAATGATACAATGTATGTTTCAATAATTTGGGAACACAGATTTAATAATAAAACTGATCTCTGGATTGCGAGAGATAAGTTTAAACCAATTATTGGCGATATTGAAACCGATAACAAACTACCCGAACAATTTTCACTTTTGCAAAATTATCCCAACCCGTTCAATCCAAGTACAACTATAGAGTACACAATACACACCCCTACCTTCGGTTTCCCCTCTCGAGAGGGGAACACAAGGGGTATGTTTACAACATTAAAAGTTTACGACATCCTAGGCAGAGAAATAGTAACACTTGTTAATGAATATCAATCACCGGGAAAATATTCTGTACAATTTAATGTAGGAGCGAATCGGCGATTCGCCCTACAAAGTGGAGTTTATTTCTACACGTTACGTGTTAGTTCCCAATCAAACTCTGGACAAGATTTTGTTCAGTCGAAAAAAATGATTTTGGTCAAGTAATCTTCTATCCCATTTCTACATTGGAATTTAGTTAACATCGAGCTTCTGCATTCAAATACAGCACCAATACAAATTGCTATACAATTCTTTTAAGATTATTTTTCAACCCGTAAACGGAGATATAATGGGTACAGAGCAATTCGATTTATTTTTAATTCTACTTCGGCTTAAATCATACCTTGTAAGTTTGATAGATCATCCTTCGGTTGGGAATGAGAATTTCGATTATACCGAAGAATTTCTTGAGAGAAAATATCCCGATAGAAAAAATGAAATACTTGAATTACTTGTTTCCAATAATATTAATTGTGATTCAGAAATTGCTTTTGATGAGAAGATTCATACAAAGTTCAAGGAAATAATAAAAGGGAAAGAGAAAGCATTTCATCTATCAACTATTTTAGAAAAACTCCATATAGAAAATATCCGGGAATCATCTAAAGAAAGAACTATAGAAGAATTCCGTTCCTTGAGAGAACAGAAATTGAGGGAAATAGTAAGTGCACTTTTACAACTTGCACGTATCTGGTCGCAAAGAAGTGAACTTGAAGAATTTGTAGATCATTTCTCTATCCTGGAAGAAGAAGAACTTATCCGCCCATACGAAGCAGAAGAACTCGGTAAACTTGATAAGGATACTTCAAAATCTTTCAATGCAATTACAAAACTCACCGAATTATATCTTGAACAATTAACCGAATATTATTTTAAATACGGCGGTGATATTGAGCTTGCAGATTTCATCAAAGATTTGGATAAAGTAAAAAAATTGTTTCAAGAAAAGTATAATGAGCTATTTAATAAATCGGGACTTGGTTCTCAGAAGATATAATAGTTCTTAACAACAAATAAAATATAAAACAAAAAGCCCCGCCTATTAGCGGGGCTCTCTTTTTAATATCTATCTAATCTAAAATATGCTAATTATGGTTTATCCCAATAAGAAGCTTTTAATTCGCCGCGTCTGTTCTTAGCTCTCTCTTTTTCGGTATCATTCGGGAATGCCGGTTTGCTTTCGCCAAATGCCTGAACATCAATTACATCGGCATTGATTCCTTTCTTTACTAAATATTCTTTAACAGCATTAACTCTCTTTTCTGAAAGTTTTATATTGTAATCATCAGAACCGAGAGAGCAAGCATGTCCGCTTAAATGTAATTTTGCATCCGTAAGTTTTGTGAAATTATCATATGCAGCGTCCAATGTAGCTTTAGCAGCTTTTGTTAATTTAGCACTATTGATATTGAACAATACATTTTCCCAACTGATTTCTTTTTCAACAGCTGTTACCGGAACATCATCTTTAGGATCGAGCGGATTGGTACCGTTAGCAATTTCTTTTCCATCTAATACAGTTCCATCATCAGTATCGGCATCTAACGGATTAGTTTTGTATTTCATTACTTCTTCACCGTCTTTCAATCCATCGCTGTCTGTATCGGCTTTGAACGGACTTGTTTTGTGATTCAATACTTCGTCACCATCTTTCAATCCATCACCATCGGTGTCTGGATTCAAAGGATCGGTTTTGTGTGTCATTGCTTCGTCGTAATCATTTAATCCGTCATCATCAGTATCAGCTTTACCCGGATTAGTTTTGTAGTTTAATACTTCTTCGCCATCTTTCAATCCGTCATTATCGCTATCCGGATTTTTGGGATCAGTATTATACTCTTTCAATTCTTGCCCGTCATTTAATCCATCGCCATCGGTGTCGGCATTTCTAGGATCGGTACCGAGTTGTTCTTCTTCACATCTTGTTAATCCATCGGCATCTTTATCGGTACTACAGCTTTCGCCGTTATAAGAAATACCGGCGCCGAAGTTAATATAAGCATCGTTTAAATCATCAATATCAAAATAATTGAAATCAGGTTTTAACGAATAATTAAAACCAGCGCTCAAATCTAAAGCAATTACATCCGACAATTTGATTTCTGTTCCGAGACCAAATGGAATTATTGCAGCCCAACCGCTTTCGTCTACCGCTATCGCAGAAACTACACTTGGTTTTGTATCTACACTGAAATTCATCATACCTATACCGGTATACAAGTAGGGATTAACTGATTCTAAATCGAAAGGTGATAATAGCAATCTTGCTTCGATAGGAATAATTGATACTTCATATTCACCGGTACCTTTTTTCATAGTTGTGTAATTAAAATCATCGCCTGAAAGTTTACCATAACCGGCACCTACTTCAGCATCAAAAAGATCGGAAAGCTGGAATCTTAAAAATCCGCGGAATAGTAAAGATGATAATGAATATCCGTTGTCATCTTCAAATTCTGTAACTGGCATAACGCCATTAAGCTGGACTCCGCCCTTCAGTCCATAATCTTTAAATTGAGCATTAATATTGGTAGAGATAAATGTAAGTAATAATATTAATGCGGCCCTCGTAAATAAACGCATATTACTCCTTATTTTAATTAGTGAATTTTAATTTTTATCCCATAACTACTGCATACATGGTAAATCAATTTTTTTACAATATACAAACAGCACAAAATTTTTCAATCCCGAATTCAAAAACTTTTACGCCAGCTTCTCATTAAGAAACCGGTTATAATCAAAGCAATTCCAATTAATGCAACCTTAATGTAAGGATCGGAGTAATAATAATATCCCCCGATAGCTACCGGGACATTCTGCATCTCTAATGTATTAAAACCTTCTCCGCGTACTACTTCAACTTTATAATTGAAATGGAATAATGCATAAGCAAGTATTACGCTGCCTTGCACAAAACAAACTATATCAACAAGCGCAGAAACTAAAACTACCATAATTTTTTTCATAATAAGTTCCTTATGTGATTAGTACCCCGGAGAGGAATCTCCCGAAGGGATGCCTTTGGCAGAACCTCCATCCCGACAAGTCGGGATTAGGAAACCGCTACTCATTTTACCGAGATACTAGGAGTTAAATTTTCTTCTAGTAATTGATCTTGTATTAATTATTGTCACAAATAATTTTCTGGATTATTAGTGTTGTAAATAATTCTCCATAATATCTTGTACCCCGGAGAGGAATCGAACCTCCGACAAACGGTTTAGGAAACCGCTGCTCTATCCACTGAGCTACCGGGGCTAAACAAAATTATAATTTTGATTTCTAAATGTGATTGAAATATAAAAATTCAGATATGGCAATACAATAGATTTATGAAAAAGATAATAAAGCTTATTTGGTTGTATATTTTATTATTTCAGCATGTTCTATTGTTATCAACCCACCACAGTTTGCTTCATTGAAAATTGATTCTACAACCGGAATAAAATTTTCAATTTTTGCAATCTCATCTACAATTTCGATTATTAAAGGAAGATCTTCGGATAAGCGTAAAATCTTTGAAGTATGAATTCTGCTTTTACCTCCAAACCCCATTATGCCTCTGAATACAGTTGCACCGGCTAATTCTTGTTCTCTAGCCTTCATAACGATCTTTTCATAAACATTAATCGAATGAATTTTATCCGATTCACCTAAAAAAATTCTTAACAGTTTTGCATCACCTTTAATTTCCATATCGATCTCCAATTATTTATGTGTAAATAACGAAGCAGCATAAACAGCACCCAAACAGAGAATAACATTCAACATTATATTTACGAATGCTAAAAGAAATTCCGAGTGCTTGATCAAATTTATAGTCTCAAAGGAAAATGTAGAGAAAGTAGTAAAACCGCCGCAGAATCCGATCGTAAGAAAAATTTTTGTTTGGTAACTGATCATTTGTCTGCTGTCAATTATAAAAATTATTATCCCTAAAAATAAACTGCCAACTACATTAACTGTTAGTGTTCCGTATGGAAATGATGCCGGTAAATTTTTTTGAATAACTCCGGAGAGCCAATAGCGAAATGCACCCCCAATAGCTGCACCTAATGAAACAATCAAATAATTTATCATGGAGAAACTATCCTTAATGAATTATTGGAGATAAGTAGGAGTTATCAGCCGGTAGGCGGTCATAGGTGAACTCCATCACCAAAACAAATTTAAAAAAATTTTAATAATTAAACCCATATGAATTCGTCCCATTTTAGTAAATTTGTAGAACAGAATATGACACAATAGATAAAATAAAGGAGTATTAAATGACAACTATAGTTGATGTTTGGGGACGGGAAATTTTAGATTCACGCGGTAACCCAACTATTGAAGTAGAAGTAACTTTGGAAAATGGAGTAATCGGAAGAGCCGCAGTACCAAGTGGCGCATCTACTGGCGAAAACGAAGCAGTTGAACTTCGTGACGGAGATAAAGCAAGATATCTTGGTAAAGGTGTTAAGAAAGCTGTTGATAACGTTAATAACAGAATTGCCGATGAAGTAATTGATTTTGATGCTACCGATCAAGTTGCAATTGATAATTTATTAATTCAATTAGATGGCACGCCAACAAAAGCTGAACTTGGTGCTAATGCAATACTCGGTGTTTCTATGGCATGTGCAAAAGCAGCTGCTGAATCACTTGGATTACCATTATACAGATACCTTGGTGGTGTTAATGCAAAAACGCTTCCGGTACCGATGATGAATATTTTAAACGGCGGTAAACACGCAGATAACAATGTTGACTTCCAGGAATTTATGATTATGCCGGTTGGAGCTCCAAGTTTTGCGGAAGCATTGAGAATGGGTGCTGAAACTTTCCATACTTTAAAATCGGTACTTCATAAAAAAGGTTATAACACTGCCGTTGGTGATGAAGGAGGTTTTGCACCAAATCTGAAATCTAACGAAGAAGCTATCGAGGTTATTCTTGAAGCAATTGAAAAAGCCGGTTACAAATCGGGCAAAGATATTTGTATTGCTTTAGATCCGGCGGCAAGTGAAATGTGGGATAACAATAAGAAACAATACTTCTTATTCAAATCAGATAAATCTTATATGGCGCCGGAAAAAATGGTTGATTATTGGGCAAACTGGATTAACAAATATCCGATCATTTCACTTGAAGATGGTATGGCAGAATTTGATTGGGATGGCTGGAAATTGATTACCGATAAAGTAGGTAAAAAAATCCAATTGGTAGGCGATGATCTTTTTGTTACTAACACCGAGTATTTATCAAAAGGTATTCAACTTGGGGTTGCAAATTCCATCTTGATAAAAGTAAATCAAATAGGAACTATAACAGAAACTCTTGATGCAATTCAAATGGCAAACCGTGCCGGTTACACTGCTGTTGTAAGCCATCGTTCAGGTGAAACTGAAGATACAACTATTGCAGATATTGCTGTTGCAACAAACGCCGGACAAATTAAAACCGGATCAACATCGCGAACAGATCGTATAGCAAAATACAACCAGCTTTTAAGAATAGAAGAAGAATTAGATACTACAGCAATATTCCCGGGAATATCAGCAATAAACTGTAACATATAATTAACGATAAACAATAATTGAAATGCCTCGCACTTAGCGGGGCATTTTTGTCTGAAACCGACTGAGGTTGTTATGCACAATCAGAAAATTTCTCGTCCAACAATCAATTCTATTAGTAACGTAATTAAAAAAAACAAAATTGAGGTTATTGATTTAAAAGCAATTGATCTTTCCGGCCGGCTTCATCATATATCATTACCGGTTAAAGATAACATCATGAAAAAATTAATAGAAGAGGGTGTTGGTTTTGATGGTTCGAGTTATGAATTTAGAAAAGTTGAAAACAGTGACATGATCCTTATACCTGATCTTGAAACTGCTGTAATTGATCTTTTCCGTGATGCACCAACTCTTAGCTTTTATTCAAATATCAAATTAACTGATGGTAAGAAATCAAAATTTTCTCAAGACGGAAGACATCTTGCAAGACAAGCGGAAGAACTTTTGAAGAAAACTACCGGTGCAGATAAAAGCTGGTGGGGTCCAGAATTTGAATTTTATATTTTTTCTAATGTTGATTACGATACACGCACGGCAACATCTTACTACAAAGTGGAACATGCAGAAGAGTTTTATAAGAAAGCATATCATGCAGCAAATCCGTTTGATATTTATGATGATTTTAGAGATGAAGCAAGCAAACTTTTGGGAAAATTCGGTGTTAATGTAAAGTACCATCATCATGAAGTAGGCGAACGCGGACAACAAGAAATTGAAACATATTTCCACGATCTGCTAACAACCGCGGATAATATTATAACTGCTAAATATGTTTTGTTTAATTATGCACGTCAGAAAAATTTATTTATAACTTTTATGCCCAAACCAATGTACCAGCAAGCCGGGAACGGATTACATTTGCATCTCTATCTAACAAAAAAAGGGAAGAATGCCTTCTATAAAAAAGGTGCATACGGAAATATGAATGAGCTCGGTCTCTATTTTATAGGCGGTATGCTGAAACATGCACCGGCATTATCTGCATTTACAAATCCAAGTACAAATTCTTATAAAAGATTAGTACCGGGTTTTGAGGCGCCGGTCGCATTAACATATGGACAAGGGAACCGCGCTTCTGCTATCCGGATTCCAAAATATGTTTCTAATCCGGAAGAAACACGTTTTGAATATCGTCCGCCGGATGCAACTATTAATCCGTATTTATGTTTATCAGCTATGCTTCTTGCCGGTATTGATGGTGTCGTAAATAAAATTGACCCGGTGAAAGAAGGATTTGGTCCGTATGATAAAAATTTTCTTGATGATGACGGGAAAGATAAAATACCAATGCTGCCCAGGAATTTAACTGAAGCACTTGATGCGCTTGAAGTTGATCACGAATTTCTGCGGCGAGGAAATATTTTTACGGACGAACTGCTTGATCAATGGGTTAGAATTAAAAATGAAGAAATACAATCTATTGGTACAATGCCGCATCCGTTCGAATACAAAATGTATTTTAGTTTGTAATTGTTAGTTGTAAATTGGGCTCGAATTAAATCGTAACTCGTAAATCAAAAATCGTAATTCATAAATTCGTACCTTGTATTTCGTACTTCGTAGTTGGTACTTGGTACCTCATAACTCGTATTTGATTATATGCCTTACATCGGTGAAATAGCAGCATTAATTACAGCAATATTATGGTCGGGCACATCTATTGCATTTGCAGAAGCATCAATCCGTGTCGGTTCGATGTATGTTAATGTTACTAGGATGTTCTTTGCGATTATATATCTATCTATAACAATAGTTGCTATCGGTGCACCGGTTAATATTTCAGTTACACAGATTATTAATCTTGTGATAAGCGGTTTTATTGGATTAGCGGTGGGGGATTCATTTTTATTTAAAGCTTATCGTTTAATTGGTGCAAGAATCAGTATGCTGGTAATGTCAGTTGCGCCGGCGATCGCTGCACTACTTGCATATTTTTTTCTGAATGAAAGCATTTTGTTTCTAGGTGTTGTGGGAATGTTCGTTACTATACTGGGAATTGCTCTTGTTGTAATCCAAAGGAAAGAAGTTCCAACTTCAGAATACAAAATTGATTATACCGGTTTGTTTTATGCATTTATGGGTGCTGTTGGTCAGGGTGTAGGATTGATCTTTGCAAAACTTGCATTTAACGAAAGTAACATAAATCCATTTGTTGCTACATTAACACGTATTGTCTCAGCACTAATAATTATTTACCCATTAGTAGCAATGACAAGACGTTTCAATAACCCGGTTCAAAAATTTAGAGAGAATAAAAAGGGATTGATCTTTACTATTGTCGGTTCAATCATTGGTCCTTTTCTTGGTATAACTTTCAGTTTGATTTCCATTAGCCACACAAAAATAGGTATTGCTTCAACGTTGATGGCAACAGTTCCCATAATTATGCTTCCACTTGTACGGTTTTACTATAAAGAAAAACTGTCGTGGAAATCGATTGTTGGTGCCTTTATAGCTGTTGGCGGTATTGCAATGTTGTTCTTAAGATGATACAAAGTGACTGTAATTTGCTTGGCAATTAAATTAGGTTGAATGATAATTTAAGCTTTGGTCATATTAATGAATTATATGTTTCAAATGTGAATTTATCGAAGCAGCAGAAAATTACTTTTTCAATTATCTGTTCATTCAATAAAAAATCTTTTACGGTATTCATTGCAATTTTAGCTGCACGTTCAATCGGGAACGAATAAACGCCGGTACTAATTGCCGGGAATGCAATTGTTTTTATTTTATTCTCAACTGCACGCCACAAAGAATTTTTGTAACAGTCCGCAAGCAGATTATCTTCATTGTGGTTTCCTCCGCGCCAAACCGGTCCAACCGTATGAATAACATACTTAGCCGGTAAGTTGTATCCTTTTGTAATTTTTGCTTCACCGGTTGGGCATCCGCCAAGAGTTCGGCATTCTTCCAAAAGTTTTGGTCCGGCAGCACGATGAACAGCTCCATCAACTCCTCCTCCGCCAAGTAAAGTAGTATTAGCTGCGTTCACTATTGCATCAACTTTTAGTTTGGTAATGTCTGCTAATTGTGCTTCTAACCTTACCATCAATCGTCTTTGATTTTTGTTATTTCTCTTGTAACAATACAAAATATAACACTAAAATTAACTTGACATTAGAAGTAAGAAAAATTAAGTTGTACCAACAACCCATCAACTTAAAGAAATATTGTTATTTAAATCAATTTTGGAGAAAAAATGCATAAAGTAGGACTTAGCAGAATCATTAATTACCTACTCGTCTTTGTTTTTCTGACCTCATTATTATATGCTCAGACAGATCTAAAGATAGTTTCATTAGCTCCGAATTGGACAAATGCAGTTGCAGCATTAGGAGCCGCTGACCAACTTTGTGGTGTTACGAGATATTGCATTTTCCCGGATTCCATACCGCGATTAGTCAAAGAAGGAAAATTAGAAATTGTAGGCGGTTTTGCAGATGTGAATTACTCCCGTATAAATGAAATCAAACCAGATCTTATACTAACTTGTACCGGGGTTCAAGCAAAAATAAGAGATAGATTTTTGAAAGAAGGTTATAAAGTTCTCCATATGGAAGAAACTAGTCTTACTGAAGTATATTCAAAAATAGTTGAGTTGGGGAAAGCAATAGGAAAGGAAGAATCTGCTGATAAACTAGTTGAAGAAATCAAATGTAATCTTACAGATATTGCTGAAAAGTATAAAGATTATCCACGCATAAGTGTTTACTACGAGATTAACTATTATTACAAATGTGTGCCCGGGAAAGACTCATATATATCTGAACTTTTGAAGATGGTGGGTGGAGAACCTATCTTTTCGGAAAGACCCGGAATAGCTCCATCTGTAACATGGGATGAAATAGTAAAAGCAAATCCAGACGTAATTTTAATTCCAATTTGGGATAATGCTGGCGGTCCCTACTTCGAAGAAGAAAAAGTTGGATGGGGTACTACCACACCATATGAAATTGCACATAGAGAAGGTGCTTCAACTATCAATGCAGTTAAAAATGGCAGAGTTAGGTATATCAATTCTGCAAAGACAAAACAAGCCGGTCCGCAGATTCCTACTGCGGCTGATCTTTTTGGAAAAACTATCCACGCTGATGGTGATCTGGAAATGTTAAAAATAGAAAAAGTACCGGATAGAATGGATGATGTTACGTTTTCAAAAATAATTCTTTATTTCCCTATGTATGCGTCGGTGTACAATAATTAAATCTGGTTAATTTAGTTCATTGTTGAAAGATCGAGGTAATCAATGGAAATAGACAAAAAGAGTGCACTTCCACTTTATTATCAACTTAAAGAAATTCTTAAAGAAGAAATAGATATTGGTAAGTATAAACCAAATGAAAAAATTCCTTCTGAAAATGAATTGGCTGAACTTCTAAAGATCAGCCGTAATACAGCTAAACAAGCAATTGCAGATTTAGTTTCGGAAGGGATGCTCTATCGTGTACAAGGTAGGGGAACATTTGTTGCAGAGAGAAAAATATTCAAAGGTCTCACTGATGCGTACAGTTTTTCCTCCGAATTCCAGTACAATGGTTCGGCAATAAAAACGAAGGTTATCATATCAGAAGAAATTTTTGAGTCGAAGGAAGCACTTGAATATCTAAAAATGAAAGAAAGTACCGAGTTATATCGTGTTCAAAGATTAAGATTAATGAACAATCTGCCGGTTGCTCTGCAAACCTCTTATATCCCGAAATTTTTCTGCCCCGATTTACTTTCTCATGATCTTTCAAGCAATTCATTATTTGACATCTTGAAGGAACATTACCAGCTCAACTTCGGCTATTTTACAGAAAACCTAACATGTGTAAAAGCCGATCAATATGAAGCAGATTTATTGAAGGTTAAAAAAGGATCACCGCTATTTCTTTTAACAAGAAAAACATTTACAAAAAATGATGAAATAATCGAAGTGGTTCGCTCATTTTTACCGGGAGATAGATGTGAATTTTCTTTCACCCATGGTGCGGATATGAGTATAGAATTAAATCATATTGCTGTTGGTTGAAAAATGTCGACTATACCGATACCAAAAGAAGAATTTGATATTCACGATCAAAAAATTTTTTGGTCATCTAGACGTATTGCACGAATGGCAATTTTTATTGCGATGTGTGCTGTTGGGTCAATGATTAAAGTTCCAAGTCCAACCGGAACAGTAGCACTCGATGCAGCGTTTGCATTTTTCTCGGCAATTGCATTTGGTTGGCGCGAAGGTGCTATTGTAGCGGCTCTTGGTCATATGTTAACAGCACTAACTACCGGTTTTCCGCTCGGCTTGCCGATGCATTTGTTTATATCAATTCAAATGGCAGCATGGGTTACTATTTTTGATCTAACAGCAAAGAAAATTCATTTATGGTTTGGTGCTGTTCTGGCCGTAATCTTGAATGGACCTATTTCTTCATTGCTGGTAATACCTATTGGTGGATTTGGACTGTTTGCTGCATTGATTCTTCCACTAACTGTTGGTGGTTTTATCAATGTTTTTATTGCGTGTACTGCATACCTGATTATTCAAAAGAGTAGAATGGTGTAATGATGAATTTGAATTTGTTATACCAGAGATATCGGGAATTAAAAGAATCCAATACGAATTTGTTTAATACCAGGCATGTCCGCGATCTTTTAATTTCTGAATTGACTGATGATCTATGGATAGTGGTTAGTTCGGATTCAGATGGTGGTATCGGTCCTAAGAAACATGACACAGTTTTTTCTCCAGCTTACGATCTTGGTAGGCTTGGAACAAGAGTAGCATTGATGGAAATGATGGCGTCAGGTGCTTTACCAATCATGGTAGTTGATGTTCTTTCGGTTGAGATGGAACCGACCGGTAAAGAGATTATTGAAGGTGTTAAAGATGAAGCAGAAGAAGCCGGGATGAATCGTGATATTGTTATTACCGGCAGTACCGAGGATAATGTTGAAACAGTACAAACCGGGATGGGTGTTGTTATTATAGGATTAGTTCATAAAAATGATTTTAGACCCGGTAAAAGTTTGAATGGGGATATTGTTGTTGCGATAGGAAAACCTAAATCTGCACCGGAGTATAAAATAATTTTTAATGATAATGAAATCACTAATACAAAGACAATCATTGAATTAAATCGATGTAAATTTATACACGATATTCTTCCAGTTGGTTCAAAAGGTATCCAGCATGAATTTTATGAGTTGGGAAAGAGTGCCGGACTTCTTCCACATTATTATAGTGTTAATGATATAGATGTAACAAAATCCGGCGGACCTTCAACAAGCTGCCTTATTTCTCTGCCTAAGAATGAATTACAAAATCTTCAAAACAAAATAGATAAACCAATGTGCGTTATTGGTGAACTAAGAGGATAACTTGAATATAGAGGAATTGGAAAGAGGATCGGTTGTGGTAGATTTGGAAAAGTATACTTACCCCGGGAGTCCCAGTGCAACTCTTAAGAAAATTAATTTTAAAATTAATAAAGGCGAATTTATTGGAGTAATGGGTAGAACCGGTTCAGGAAAAACTACAACATTAATGCTTCTCAACGGTTTGATACCTCATTTTTTTGAAGGCAATTTTGACGGCTCTGTAATTGTTAATACAATGAACACGCAAAGATATAGAGTACAAACACTTGCCCGGTTTATTGGATTAGTTATGCAAGATCCTGAAACTCAGATTTTTGGGATAACTGTTGAAAAAGATACTTCCTTTGGTCCCTCCAACCTTAATTACAGAAAAGAAAAAATTGAAGAGCTTGTTACAAAATCACTTCCATTAGTTGGACTAAGCGGATTTGAAAAAAGAATAACAACGGAATTATCAGGCGGCGAAAAACAACGTTTAGCAATTGCCGGTGTCTTAGCAATGGAACCGGAAATAATTGTGCTTGATGAACCAACTTCGGAATTGGACCCGAACGGACGCGCTGAAATTTACCGGGTTCTTTCAGAAATCCGCAGAAAAGAAAACGTTACTGTGATTATATCCGGCCATGATTCCGAGGAGATGCTTGATTTCGTTGATAAGATTATTGTCCTTGATGAAGGCGAGGTCGTTTGGCAAGGTATACCCCACGATCTATTTAAGAATGTGTCGCTTACAGAAAAGTATGGAATTAGGCCAATCGAAACAGCTGAAATTTCAAATGCACTTTGTAAAGATTCTGTGTCAAAAGAGACCGAAATATTTTTGCATAGCGGGCAGCTCATCGAATATCTAAACAAACAATTAAAAAGTTGTTCAACCAAAAACGAAATACATAAAGAAACTTTTATTCCAAAACAGAAAAAGACTGTAATTGAAACAATTGATCTTTCATTCGGATATCGGAAAAATGAAGCCGCTCTTAATAAAATTAATCTTAGAATTGGCAAAGGTGAATTTGTTGCAGTAATCGGAAAGAATGGTGCCGGTAAAACCACATTTTCAAAACATCTTAATGGATTATTGAGACCAACATCGGGTCAGGTACTGATAAATGGAAGAAACATTCAATCAGTTAGTACTTCTGAATTAAGCCGTGAAGTGGGATATGTTTTTCAAAATCCCGATCACCAGATTTTTTCTGCAAGTGTGAGAGAAGAAGTTGAGTATGGATTGAAAAATTTAAATCTAACAAAAGTTGAGATTGAAGAAAGGGTAAATAAAGTATTAAAATTTGTTGGATTAATAGAATATCAAAATCGGCATCCGTTTACATTAGGTAAAGGGGAACGTCAGAAATTAGCTTTTGCTTCTATCCTTGTAATGGAACCGGGGATTTTAGTAATAGATGAACCTACTACGGGTCAGGATTGGGATGGAACAAAAAGAATGATGACTATGATGAAAGAGTTACACCAAAACGGACATACAATATTGACCATAACTCATAATTTGAGATTAGCCGCCGAGTATGCCGATAGAATAATTGTGTTTTCAAATGGAATGGTAGTATTGGATGGAACACCCCCGGAGGTTTTTTCACAAGAGCAAATTCTTGAATCGGCTTCTGTTTCGTCTCCCGAAAGTGTAAAAATTGGAAGATCTCTTTTCGAGTTAGGTTTTAGAAACGACCTTATTACCGTGAATCAAATTAAAGAACAACTGTTGGAAAATTTGAGTTTGATAAATGTTAATTGATTACTATCCATCAAATAGTTTTATTCATTCTCTTGATGTACGCACAAAGTTACTTGGTTTTTTAATAATAACCGTTGCAGCATTTGTATTTTTGTCGCCGTTTATCAACTTACTGATTGCAGCAATTACATTTCTAATACTTCTCACAATAAAAACGCCTCTTCATAAAATAAAACAAGTTCTAAAACCACTTCTTCCAATTTTTTTAATAATGCTTTTAATAACTGGTTTTACTTACCCGGCTGAAAAATTTCAACTCGATCTAAACAAGCAGATACTTTTTTATTTATTCCCGGATAAAACTTTACCGATCTCGGTTGGTGGTATCTTTTATGGGTTAACATTAACTCTTAGGATTTTAATAATGGTTCTTGCATCAACGGTTGTAACATTCAGTACACCGATAGAAGATATTATTCAACTGATGCAAAAAATGAAAATGCCTTATCAACTGGCTTTTGTAATTGCAACCGGGATAAGATTCGTCCCGACAATGCAGAAAAAATCGGAGATGATCCAGGAAGCACAAAAAGCACGGGGTACCGAATTTGGAAACAAAGGATTAATTGGAAATATCAAATCGTATATCCCGGTACTTATTCCAATGATTGTTGATTCAATCCGCATGTCCGAAAATCTTGCTATCTCAATGTTAAACCGTGGATTTGGCACATACAAATCAGCTACTAATCTGCACGAAATAAAAATGATGAAAAAAGATTACGCAATATGTTTAGCCGAGTTGATAATTCTAATAGCAGCAATCTGGGCGAATACCGAAAATGTTGGAGTTCTGTAATGATAAAAGAAAATTCAATTTCACTAAAATCAATAGGGTTAGAAAAAGAGATCATCTTTAAAAAGGCGTTTGGGTCGCTTCTCGGTGTTGCATACGGAGATGCAATGGGTATGCCGACATCTTTGATGGATCCGGTTACAATAAGAAAAATGTTCCCGGAACGAATCACAAGTCTTTTGCCGGCACCGGAAGGTCATATCATTCATAATAAAATGTTAGCCGGCGAGATTACGGATGATACTCAACAAACACTGCTTCTTGCAGATCTGTTTATTGAAGAAAAGAAATTTACACGGCACGGTGTTGCGAAAAAATTACTTGAATGGGCAAAAGGTTTAAACGCTTTTCAATCAATGATACTAGGACCAAGCTCACTTCGCGCTTTAAAGATGATTGATAACGGAATCCCGGTTGAAGAAACCGGCAGTATGGGAGACACAAACGGTGCTGCAATGAAAATCGCACCGGTAGGAATTGTTCATCCCGGCGATTACGATGCAGTAGTAAATGATGTTGCAGAAGTTTGCATTCCCACACACAATACGAATATGGCAATTTCCGGGGCGTCTGCTGTCGCATGTGCAGTAGCATCGGGTATGGCAAACAGAAACATGGATGATTTGATAGAAGCATTTTATTATGGGGCCAAAGAAGGGATGAAATTCGGAAGGCAATGGTACGGGGCATCAATATCAAAAAGAACTGAGTTGGCGCTTAAAATTATCCGCTCGGGAAAAAGTGAAGCAGAGATATGGCAAGATTTATATGATTATGTAGGCACCGGCGTTGCTATATCGGAATCTGTGCCTACAGCACTTGCATTAGTAGTTTATTACAATGGTAATCCTCTCAAAACCGCTGAAGCTGCTGCTAACATTGGCGGCGATTGCGATACTGTTGGTGCAATTGCCGGCGGTATTGCCGGTGCATATTCAGGGTATGAAATATTTCCTTCAAATATTATCGAACAGTTATCACGAGTGAACAAAATTGATTTTGAAGGGTATGCGAAAAAAATTTCTGATTCCGTATTAACGACATAAAAACAAATTCATGAAAGGAAAGAATTAAAATTTTTAGATAGAACATTTATTTATTAAAGATTACCTGGGTACGGGTATGATCAAAATGATTTGTAGAATAGTTTTCGTGGCATCTGTTTTAATTCAATCAATCTTTTCCCAAACGTTAAGTGATTCAACTTCTCCCAAAATAAATATTCCCCCCAGCTCAAAACAAACATTATATGGACGTATTACAGATGTGCACGGTAAACCGGTTATTGCTCAAATACAAGCCTGGTATTACCCGTTAAAAGAAGTTGTATTTGCTTTTGGAAAAGATACAGTCAAAGGGAGAACCGATAATTTAATTTGTATGGCATACTCTGAAAACAATGGATATTATGCAATCAAAGTACCGGTTGATACTATAACATTGATAATTACTAAAGGACCGGAATGGAGTATTGCCGAGGAGAGATTTGTAATAAGAAAAAATGAGTTTGAAGGGATTGAATATAATGTTACTCTGAAAAAATTATACGATTTAAGTAAGCAAGGTTGGTATTCGGGGGATGCACACCATCACAGTCTGCACAGCGATGGAAGACAAACTCCATCCCGGGTTGCACATGCAATGAAAGGTGTAGGATTATCATGGGGAATTTTATCCGATCATAATTCCGTAGCTGGTAATAAAGAATGGATAGCTAATACTACTGAAAATTTTATTGCTATACCCGGATGTGAAATTACAACAGAGCCTTCAAGAAATTCAGAACTCAACGGATACGGTCATTTAAACCAAAGTTTCATTAATGAAATGAACACAACCTATCCCGATAATCCGAATATTTGGGCACGAGCTATATTCAGTAATCATAAAGATGTTCAGACTGTAATCGATGGAACTCACGAACAAAAAGGATTCATTTCTATTAATCACCCGTATCAAAGCTGGGATTGGTCGGGCAGATATAAATCCTGGGGTGAAGTAAAATATTTTGATGCAATCGAAGTGTGGAATGGTGATCCGCCTCATTCCTTATCAACAAATACATGGGCTAAAGAACCTTTTAATATTAACACGTGGGCTTTGCATTCGTGGTTCTCTTATTTGGATGAAGGAAATAAAATTTCGGGGATAGCCGGTTCTGATTGCCATGATATTTATGGTGCCGGGTCTTATCCTAAAGGAGAGTTTTACTGGACCACCACTACCGGTAATCCGCGAACCTATATCTATTGTAAGAAACTCTCAGAAAAAAATATTCAAGATGCGCTTGAAGATGGAAAAATATTTCTTACATCAGGATTTGGTCCACTGTTATTGATTAGTTCGGAAGGCAAAACACCCGGTGAAATTATAAATGTGCCGGAAAATGGAGTTGTTGAAATTAAGATTGAAGTGTTGGCAAATAGACCTCTTAAGAAGATGCAAAATGGTGTAAGGGTAATTATTAATGGGGAAGCATTATACTGTTTCGATACGGATTCTGTATTCACTTTTGCGAGAGTGCAGCCGGTTAAAATTGAAAAAGATAGCTGGGTAATTGTAGAAGCATTTGGTCAATGGCCGATGTATGCTGTTACCAATCCAATTTATCTGGATTACCCTCCTTACGGAAATTTTCCAAGTAGGGAATGGAAAAATCCGGCTGGTTCGAGAGAATGGAATATATATTTAAGTCATCCTCAAATTACGATTCCTGATGGTGTATCAAATTGGAAGGAAAAAATAGATAAAACAAAAAATAAATAATTGTGCTACGGATGCTGATTTATCCAATTAACAAAAGGAGGATGAAAATGAAAAAGCTATTCAGCATTTTATCATTATTACTGATTCTTATTATTTCTACAAGTCTAACATTTGCCCAGGATGAGGGAAAAGAAAAAACTAATGAAAAAATAGTTTCTACCAAAGAATTATCCGACAAAACAAATGCAGAGGATATGGCAGAAGCTTTAAAAACTATTCCTGGTGTTTACATCCGCTCCGGTCAAATTAATATTAGGGATGCAACTGCGAACAAAATTCTAATATTAATTGACGGGCAGAGAGTTAATAACGCACAAAGCGGAGGATACGATGTAACAACCATTCCAATCGATGCCGTTGAAAATGTTGAAGTGTTAAGAGGTGGTAACTCAGCCCGCTATGGTGCCGATGCTGTTGGAGGCGTTGTGAATTTCATTACTAAGAAAGCTAAAGAAGTTTCTAAAATGGATGTTGGATTAAGGGCAACTTATGGGTCTTTTAATTCCCAATATTACAGCGTTTACACCTCCAATACGGTAAGCGATTTCAACTATTACCTTTCTTACAAACGAAGACAGAGCGATGGTGATTTCAAGTACAAAGATTTTGATGGTGTAGACCAGACAAGAGAGAATAATCATTCTAAAGGGGATGATTTCCTTGTAAAATTGGGTTACAAACTTCAAGAAAATTCGAACCTTTCATTTACCGGTCAATTAGGTCAATCCGAAAATGGTTCAGCCGGTAGTGTAAAAGGATTAAAGAATTATGCAAGTACAACACCAAACGCAATTCTGAAAACTAATAATTCGTTTTTTAATCTTAGCTACGGTATAAAAGAGATATACGGCAAAGCTGATTTAAATGCTAACAGTTACTATCAATTTTTCAGAACACGGTATAACGATCCTGATACATGGGGCGGACCTACCGCAAGTGATCATAAAGTAAATGCATATGGATTCGAGGTTACACAAAATAATCCTATGATGGATTTACTTACTTTGGTATATGGATATGCATATCGCCATGATAACGCCAACAGCACATCGATTGGTGATAAGAATCGTAATACACATAGCGGACACCTTTCAGCAAATCTCGGTTTTAAGGATATCGGTTTTTATTTGAACAATATTTCAATTATACCGGCTGTTCGTTATGATGCACCGTCAGATTTTGATAAAGTGTTAAGTCCAAAGATCAGTTTTATTTTTGCCAGCACAGATGCCTACGCTTTCAACATTAACGTACATTGGAGCAGATCATACAGAGCACCGACATTTAATGATTTATTCTGGCCTGAAGATTCTTATACAGTTGGTAACCCGGATCTGAAACCAGAGTATGGCAGAACTATTGAAGCCGGTTGTGGGGTGACATTACCTTCCATTAATGTAACGTTAAGGTTAAATTATTTTAATAGTAAAATGACCGATCAGATTATTTGGGCTCCGAGGGCATCAGATTTTAAATGGACTCCCACAAATGTTGACAACTCACTAACTAGCGGACTTGAATCCTATGTTGGTATAAAATTCTTCGAGGATAAATTAAAGTTCGAGATTAACCATACCTATATGGATGCACGGGATAAAAGCGGTAAGACCAATGATAATAAATTGCTCATCTATCGCCCGTATCACAAATTAGATTTTAACACCGCTGTTACAATAGACATTTTTGAAGTAAATGTTAACTATCAGTTTCTGAGTGATCGTTACGTAGATGCAAAAAATTCTGCCGTTTTACCGGATGTCAGCAAGTGGGATCTTAATATTGGCACAAGTCCAAAATTATTTGATCTGAACTGGACAGTCAGAATTGATGTAAATAATGTGTTTAATAAAAACTACCGGTTGAATGACGGTTATCCTTTGCCGGGAAGAGAAATACGCGGAACGATTGGGTTGAGTCTACTCTAATACTGGTGCATATACACAACTCCGGCTGGGGAATGCGCACATGTTTCTTCCTTAAAATTTCCGTGTGCGCATCCCCGGTATTAGGTTAATTACGTTTCATTTATCAAAAAGAAATTGAGGATGATGTAATGATGACCGGATCAATAAAAATAATATTGTTATTTCTTTCCATCTTGTTAATCATACCGTTGAAAGCCCAGGACTTCGGTACAGTGAGCGGTAATGTGAAAGATGAGAAAACAAGAGAGGCGCTTATAGGTGTTAATGTCTATTTGAAAGGAACACATATAGGAAGTGCAACAGATGTAAATGGTAATTACTTTATAAAACAAGTGCCGGCTGGCAAATGGATTTTAGTTTGCAGCATGCTTAACTACATTAAGGTTGAAAAAGAAATTGAGGTAAACAATAATCAAAATCTTACTATTGATTTTAGTCTTATCAATGACGAGCTAACTTTTTCCGAAGTAGTAATAACTGCAACACGTAATGCAGAACTTGTAACCAATGTACCGGTAGCCACGGAAATTCTAAACAGTAAAGAAATTATAAACTCTAACGCTAAAAACGTTGGAGAAATTTTAAAATCAATCGGTTCATCATTAATAAAAAGTTATGGTGCCGTAGGATCGCTGGAATCTGTTTCGTTGAGAGGTTCTACAAGTGATCAAGTTCTCATTTTAGTTGATGGCCAAAGACTAAACAACGCACAGCAAGGTTCGGTTGATTTAAGTTCGATTTCACTTGATGCTGTTGAAAAGATCGAAGTTGTTAAAGGCGGTAACTCGGCTATGTACGGCAGCGATGCAGTTGGTGGAGTAATTAATGTTATTACAAAATCAATGGCGCGGAAAGATAAATTGGATTATTCTGTGAATGCTTTGTATGGATCTTACAATACTCAAACTTATGATATTTCAGTTGGTCAAGGGATAAAGAATTTTGATTACTTTGTTTCATATAACAAAACACTTACCGACGGTAATTTTGAATTCATTAATAAATTAGGCGAAAAAACAGAATTGAAGAACGGTGATACAAAAGCCGATAACATTTTTGTAAAAGGAGGTTACTTATTCGAAAATCAATCCAGGTTATCAGCATTTTACAAGTATCGTAAATCCGATAATGGTTCACCCGGTTCTATCGATTATCCTAATTACTCAGCCCGAAATAAAGTTGATAATAATCATCTAAGTCTTTCCTACGAAGGATTATCATTTGGACCTTTTGCATTTAATTTTAATACCTATTTTATGCAGCGTGAACACCATTATGTAAATCCTGAATCTTACTTGGGAGCCGAAGAAAGTATATATGATACAAAAGCAATAGGTGTAATGCTGCAAGCATTTACAGACTTGAATGAATACGGACTTCTTTCTTACGGTTATGAACTCCGTCAAGACAAACTTGAAAGTGATCATTTACTAGACGGGGTAAGTCAGCCATTTATTGGCGATCATCAGCGAAATGTAAACAGTTTTTATTTTCAGAATGATTGGAAATATGATATTGATCATGTGTGGAAATTTTCAATAGTGCCGGCGATAAGAGTAGATAAATACCCGGAGAAAGGAATCGGTACCCAGCTTTCACCAAAAGCCGGTTTTACATTTAGTCACGATGAAATATGGCGCGGCGCAATTAGGGGTAATGTTGGTAAAGTTTTTAGAGCACCAACTTACAGCGATTTGTATTGGCCTGAAGATACGTGGACAAAAGGAAATCCGGATTTAAAACCGGAGAAGGGAATTACCTATGATTTTGGTTTCATCGTTCAGTTTGCCGGACCCGGTAGCTGGAGTATTGAATCAACATATTTTGGCAGTAACCTTGAAGATTTAATACTTTGGGCATCTTCAGAATCAGGTAAATGGACACCGACAAATGTATCAAAGGCAAAAATCAATGGAGTAGAATTAAAAGTTTCGTGGGAAGGATTCAACAAACTTCTTGAAATCCATTCATCATATACTTACATGAAAGCTAAGGATGATAGCGATAATCCAACCACATCCGGGAAAGATTTGATTTACAGACCGAAAGATAAATTTGATTTGATCTTGAATTTTAATTACTGGATTGCATCATTAAATCTTAACTACAATTTTATCGGCAAAAGATTTCATGATTCAACAAATAAAATTGAATTAAGCAGTTACGAATTAGTTAATGTTAACCTTGGTGTATCACCAAAGGTCGGCGATGTTAATCTTAATTTCCGTTTCGAAGTAAATAATTTATTCGACAAACAATTACAAATTATAAAAGGATCGCCGGTCCCGGGTAGAGAATTAAGATTTTCAATAGGTGTTAATGGATCAATAACGGGAATAGAGTTATAGTTTTATCTAAATGCGGATTTTATTGGAGACATAATATGAGTAAACAATATTTTGTCAGGGATATTGGTTTGGCTTCGAAGGGGGAGATACAAATTAAATGGGTCTCTAAGTGGATGCCGGTATTGAATAATCTTTATAAAAAATTCAACGCTACCGGTGCGTTTAAAAATAAGAAAGTTGCTCTTTGCATTCATCTTGAAGCTAAAACAGCTTATTTAGCTTTAACGATTAAAAAATTAGGTGCCGAAGTTTGGGTGACAAGCAGTAATCCTCTCTCCACAAAAGATGAGGTAGCAGCAGCACTTGCAAAAAGAGGTGTGCATGTTTATGCAAGACATGCGGCGCCACACGATGAATATCTATCGTACATTGATACAATTCTAAAAAATAAAATGGATGTAACTGTTGATGATGGCGGAGACATATGTGAATATTTACATAAAAATCAGAAGTACGGTGTTAATATCAAAGGTATATGCGAAGAAACGACAACCGGTGTGAATCGCTTAAAAGAACTTGAGAAAAAGGGTAAACTTATTTATCCGTCAATTGCAGTCAATGATGCAAAATCCAAACATCTTTTTGATAATCGTTATGGAACGGGCCAATCTACCTGGACTGCAATTACCCAGCTAACAAACATGAATGTTGCCGGCAAGTGTGTTGTTGTGGTTGGTTATGGCTGGGTTGGCAGAGGTGTTGCTGCGCGTGCACAAGGATTGGGTGCAAATGTTATTGTGACTGAAATTGATCCGTGGAAAGCGCTTGAAGCAAGCATGGATGGTTTCAGAGTTATGCCCGCTATAGATGCAGCACCCAAAGGTGATTTTTTTATCACAACAACGGGTCAAAGCAAAGTAATCAGAATTGAACATATGAAAAAAATGAAGAATGGTGCTTTCCTTTCTAATGCCGGGCATTTTGATTATGAAATTGATATTCCGGCACTCAAAAAGTCAGCTAAAAAATGCGAAGTTGTAAGGGATGAAATCGAAGAATATCTTTTGCCAAATGGGAAAATGATTTATATTCTTGCGCGTGGAGGAATAATAAATATTGCCGGCGGTTTAGGCCATCCGGCAGATATTATGGATATGTCTTTCTCGGTTCAATTAGGTTGTCTTCATCATTTTCTATCTTCAAAGAAGATGCTTCCTAAACTTTACAAAGTCCCGGAAGAAATTGATCGCCTGGTTACTGTAGAAAAACTAAGAGTTGAAGGTGTAACAATTGATAGATAATTAATAGAGGTCCCAGATGGATATATCTAGAATAATAAACTTTTTTGGAATCCCGGTATTACTTTTATTTGCCTGGCTGTTATCATCCAATCGCAAGGTCGTTAACTGGCGCGTGATTATATGGGGACTAATTATAGAATTAGTTTTAGCATTGTTCATATTTGTAATTCCAATTGGTACTAAATTTTTTCTGATTGTTAATGACGTTGTGAACAGTATTCTTGATAGTGCTACATACGGAACAGTGTTTGTGTTTGGACCCCTGGCTTTATCACCGGGTAAAACATTACCTACCGGCGAGACTTCAATTGGTTTTATATTAGCGTTTCAGGCATTGGCTACAATTATATTTTTTGCGGTGCTGGTTGGTCTTTTATATTATTATGGAATTATGAGCAAGGTGATCCAATTCTTCTCGCTTGTTTTTACAAAGTTGATGAAGATAAGCGGCGCGGAATCACTCTGTGCATCTTCCAACATTTTTGTCGGCGTCGAATCAGGCCTGGTAGTTAAACCGTACCTAGGTAAAATGACAAAATCTGAGTTGAATACGATACTTACTGCCGGTATGGCAACAATTGCATCAAGTATGCTTGCAGTCTACATATTAATTTTAAGAAATGAATTCCCAAATATTGCCGGGCATCTTGTTTCAGCAAGTCTTATGAATGCGCCGGCTGCTATAATCATTTCTAAAATTCTTTTACCGGAAGAAGAAACACCGGTTACTCTCGGTAAAAATGTTAAACCTTTATATGAAAAGGAGAGCAGTTTTTTTGAATCTATTATTAATAATGCAAATTCAGGCGTTAAGTTGATCGTTGGAATCAGTGCATTATTGCTGGCAGTATTGGGATTGATGTCCTTGCTCGATAAAATTTTAGTATTTCTTGGAGGAGAGATTAACAATTTGTTCTCGTTAAATATTGATTGGACACTGAAAGGTTTGTTAGGCTATTTATTTTACCCGGTAACTTTCATAATAGGAATCCCGGCGAGTGATGTTGCTTCTATTTCCAAAATTATCGGTGAAAGGTTGGTGCTTACCGAAATCCCGGCATTTAAAGATTTATCTGTTCTTATGGCAAGCGGAAGTTTATCTTCAATGCGGAGTGCTGTTATGACAACTTACGCATTAACCGGATTTGCGCACGTTGCTTCGATTGCAATTTTTGTTGGTGGTTTTACAGCATTAGCTCCGGAAAGAATTAAAGATTTTGCCAAATTGGGATTCCGTGCTTTAATAGGTGCAACACTTGCTAATCTGGTTACATCTACAATTGCCGGCTTATTCTATACTAATGGAACAATATTGTTGGGCAATTAAATGCTTGCTTATCAAGATATACCGCATATTATAAAAAAAATGCCCAAAGTAGAAATCCATCTTCACTTAGAAGGTGCTTTCACATTTGATTTTCTTTTTGACCTGGTAAATAAATACGGCGGCGATCCTGAAATAAAAAATATAGACGATTTGCGTAAAAAGTTTGTGTTTTCTGATTTCTCTCATTTTATAAATACGTGGTTTTGGAAAAATAAATTTTACCGTAAACCGGAAGATTTTGAAAATTCTACATATCAAACGTTAAAAAATTTGTCTCTGCAAAATGTTATTTACGCCGAAGTTTTTTTTTCGCCGTGGGATTTTGCGCCGAATAATTTAAGGATGGAAGAAATTGCTGAAGCTACGATATCCGGGATCCGAAAAGCTGAAAACGATTTCCCGATTAAATGCGGATTGATAGCTGATATTGTTCGTGACCATGGTGCTGAAGGAGCGATAGAAAGATTACAACACACAACTCCCTTCCTCGGAAGAGGAATAATAGGTATAGGATTGGGGGGGAATGAAAAAGATTTTCCTCCAATCTTTTTTAAAGATGTTTTTCATGAAGCAAAAAGAATAGGATTTAGAACTACTATCCATGCCGGCGAGGCATCCGGACCAGAATCAATTTGGTCGGCAATAAATGATCTTGAAGCGGAAAGGATTGGACATGGTGTCAGGGCAGTTGAAGATCCGAAGCTCGTTGATTATCTATATTCAAAGCAAATTCCTCTCGAAGTTTGTATTACAAGTAATTTGAAGACTAGAGTATTTCAGTCGCTTCATGAACACCCATTTGATGATTTTTATAAAAAGGGATTGATGGTAACCGTCAATTCCGATGATCCACCGATGTTCGGTTCGGACATTACCGATGAATTTTTTCTTCTCTATGATAAGTTAAAATATAACTACGACGATTTAAAACAAATTACACTTAATGCTCTAAATTCCAGTTTCCTAGGTGAGAGTGAGAAGAAAAAATATCATGATATAATTACAAAGTACTGGGCTGCTATCAAACAATAAACCTTTTTGGAAATACTATGTTCAATTTCGATCATCCTTCTTAAGGTATTTCTACTTTTTGTTGGACTTGACCCCGAATAGAAATTTCAATGGTATGTGAATTCTTTCAGCCCAATCAATTTCAGAATGACTTCCGCCTTTTTCAAAATGACATTGTAAAATTTTCCCGAATCCTTTTTCTTTTAGCAATCTGCACATCAGTTTATTGTCTTTAATTAATTTTCTTTCATTGGTGCCACAGTCGATATAAATTTTTTGTGATGACGCAAAGCCGGGCGGTTTATCAAATATTTTAAAAATCTTTTTATCATCTACCCAGAATGAGTTTGAAAGACAAGCAACTTTACCAAAAACATCCGGGTAAAACCATGCTAGCTGAAAGGAATTCAATCCGCCCATGGAAGAACCCATAACTGCTGTATTTCTTGCATCGCTTTTTGTACGGTAATGACTATCAATATGTTTTTTTAGTTCTTTTATTACAAAATCAGCATACAGCTTTCCCTTTTCCGTAAAGTAGTTGTATTCATCCAATCGATCGCGATGATTGTAAATTCCTACAACAATAATTTCTTCAATCTCATTCTTGTCTATAAGTTTTGTCAATGTTTCATCAACACGCCAATCGTATCCAATATAAGCTGTATGCGGACTAAAAAGGTTCTGTCCATCGTGCATATATAAAACCGGGTACTTCTTATTTGATGTTAGATAAGAAGGAGGCAGCCAAATAATTATGTCCCTTTCATTTTTTAGATTATAACTATAGAACTCATGCAAAAATTCTACATGCCCAATAATTTCATCTTGTCCAAATTTATTTTGATTTTCCCTGAACAATTTCATCTCGTTTTCTGATGGCTATCATATTACCAATATAATATTTTTGATTGATTTATTATCGATTGAATAACTGGAAAATAAATTGTACGGATTACAATTTTAGTCTGGCAAGTTTATTTCTTGGATTTCCTTTTATGGGTAATAAATAATACTGCTTTGAAATAAAAATAGTTCAACTAAACCGATTGTCCCGATAAAAATAATTTTATTCTCGCCAAAAAAAATGTCTTGGTTTATTCTTCATTCTCACTATGATACTTTTTCCAATATTAAATAGTGTGAAATGGTTTCAAAAAATTGTTTTCGTCCGGCACTATAATTGGAATATTTTTACAAACTATACTGATTATAACAATGCAGCTTATAGATATAATATTTAATGTGCTCATATTCGGTGGTGCATTATTAGTGATTGTTGTATTTATTTCGTATATCGTTTCAAAATCAAGGGACGAAGAGCAATCATATAAATCTGTATTACCGCCAAAACCAATTGTAGTCCGTAATCAAATTGAACAACCGATTTTAAGAAACCAAAATCTTAATGTTGTGCAGCTTTATAATACTCCTAAGGAATTAAAAGTTGTACGTAAACCTACAGTTGCTAAAAGAGAGCCGCCTGAAAATCTTTATGAACACGAAAGACTTCCGAAAAGAAAAACCGGTGATAACGGGAAGAGATACACTATTGTAAATGAAGAGATGCAGAAATCACACAAACCACGTGTTATAAACTTTTATTTGTAGCGATAAAAAGAGGTTGTCTCAAAAGTAATTATTCAAATAAAAAATCTGTGTGAATCTGTTTTAATCAGAGCTTGCCCGCCGTTTGTTGGCGGGTTATCCGTGTGCTATTCTTTAAAAAATTTTACTTTTGAGACAATCTCTTTTTTTATAAATCCATATCTATTATCCGGTATCCACTTGTCTCGTCTTCGATTGATCGAACCGTGGTACCCGGCTTACGCTTTCATTCTCTCGCCCTTTTCTTCTTTTATAAAGATCCAGCCGACAATTTTTCCTATATCGATTGTTTCAAAATTATTCCAATATTTTTTGTTTCTGACGTACATCGAACTTGTGTCGGCATCCGGGATAGAATCAGCATCGGTTAAAATAGTTTGCAGTCTCTCTTGCCACATTTTCATGTTCTCTTCACGTAGATCAACCCATCCATCGTGTGCCCATAGCTTGATCGCTTTCTCGTTTATCTCCAATTCATTATCACCACGGAATGGGGGAATTTTAATATCTTTTCCTCGCAACAAAGATTTGCCATCTGGTAAAAGAATTGGAATACTGATCGAGACAATTTCGTTTCTGAGTTTGGGATTACTTTTTAATGTTTCAAAACATTTTTCTGACAATGATTTTGGTGATTGCTTTAATATCTCTTTAATTGATGGGAAATTAATTTTCAGTAAATTAATTTCATGCAACAGTTTCGAAAGTCTCGGTGGTCCAAGCAACTCGAATGCAACGCTATTAACGTTATGAAGTTTTTCAAGTTCGGCAAGTTTATCAACAGCTGCGTGCTGCATGAACCCGGCTCTGTACGATGGCTCTAATGTAGCATGATCAAGAGCATTGATAATATCATGACCGGTATTGCCGCCTTTGATTTCCCGGATTGCATCGATAGCTATTTCTTCCGGGGTTACATATTCCATTTGTCCTTGTGTGGTTATCGCTTCAAATTCTCCACGCGAAAAAGTCCCATTCTCACCGGTATCAATAAATACGGATTTTAAAGATTCACCGGTGGACTTATATTGTTTATCAGCTTTTAATTTGAATTTGCCGGTCAGTGGCGTTGCTTCTTCTAGTTGAACATTAAATACTTCAATCGGCTTGCCTTGTTTTTTAATTTCACCAAATTCTATTCTCTTCCACGCAATTGCAGCGGTAGGTTTGATTTCTTTTGTGATAGGACCATCGGGTGTTCTCCCCATTAAAAATAGAAGTAGGGTATGTGCACCGGCAACAGATGATTTACTAAGTAATACACGTGATGGTTTTTCTTCGCTGTGCGTGTAAGGAATATTTAATCCCATTCCACCGGTGCCGCTCGTTCCGATCTTAACATAAATTTTTGTGTTCGTATGATTCATTGAATTGAACAAAATCTGAACATGCCTGATTAATTGCGGAATATACATTGTGCAGAGTAACTTCTCGGTTTCTGCGGCAATATCTTGCGCACTTGCTTTCGTCTCGATCGTTTTTTTAATACGGTGGTATGTTGAATAAACATCTTGATATGCAATCCCGGTTGCAGTATTAATGCAGTCAACAATTATTTCAGGTTTGAATTCAGATAATAATTTGTATATAGATGAATTGCGAAGAACCTCGTCTGTTAACTCTTCCATCGTATCTTTAACAAGCACTTTTCTTTTTTCAGGATCTTCTAAAAGTTCATAACGATTCATATCCTTAAAATCGTAACGCACAAAAATATTTCCCCACCACGGAACAAAATAATCATCCGGCAAACCGGGGAATTCTTTTTTTAAGCGGCTAATTTCTTCTTCTGCTTCTTCCTTTTTTAATGAAGTTACAATTACTCTCTTTGGTTTTTCCGGCATTAATTTTCTTATTACTGCATTGCCAACTAAACCCCAGCCGCCTAAAACTAAAACTGTTTTGTTTTGAATATCCATAATTCCTCATCTATCATAATTGGATAAATTTGTATTTGAAAATTACGTCTTGCTATTTACCTCTGCAAGGAAATAAGGAATCGATATTTTACGTTATTGATACCGGGTCTTTTTTCAATTCTTAATGCCGGAATTACTTTTTATTTTGCACTTCGATTAATTGATTAAACAAAGAGGCTTTCTTAACTTTGGAACAGTTATTAAAAGAAAATTGTAGGTTTAAATGCGTATTTGCGATCTATTATCAAAAGAAAAAATTATTCCTTCCATGCAAGGAAAAAATAAAATCGATGTGATTAATGAGATGATTGATTTGTTTAAGTATGACGACAAAGTTATCAATGTTGAAATATTACGAGAAGCAGTTCACGATAGAGAAAAAATTATGTCAACCGGGGTTGGAAAGGGGTTTGCAATTCCCCACGCAAAGACAAATACTGTAAACGAAATAATAGCCGCATTCGGTAAATTAGATGTGCCGATTGATTTCCAGGCTCTTGATGGTCAGCCGGTTAACTTAGTATTTTTGCTGGTAGGTAAAGAAAATTTGGTTGGTCCCCATATTAAACTTCTAAGTAGAATATCCCGTATGATGAATAAAGAAGAATTCCGGGAAAGTCTTCTAAATGCAAAAACTTCTGAAGAAATTTATAATCTTTTCGAAATCGAAGAGAAACAATACTTCGAAATTACATAACACCGGAAGCTACGAATGATCAAAGCTATTACCGGCACAAAAGATATTTTACCAATCGATATACCTAAGTGGAGATATTTGGAGAATACCGTTATCTCTACAATGACGCGTTTCAATTACAAAGAGATCCGCACACCGGTATTTGAAGAGACATCACTTTTTGCTCGCGGTATTGGCGAAGCAACTGATATAGTAAGTAAAGAGATGTACACGTTTATAGATAGAAGCGGAACAAGTGTTACGCTTAAACCTGAGATGACTGCCGGTGTTGTACGCGCATTTATTGAGCATTCATTAGATAAAAAACAGAGCTTGAATAAACTCTTTTACATTTCTCCTATGTTTAGGCAAGAAAGACCTCAAGCCGGGCGTTACAGACAATTCCATCAGTTTGGTGCCGAAGCACTTGGCAGCAATGATCCGATTCTTGACGCTGAAATAATTATTATAGCTTATGATATTTTTAAACAGCTTGGGTTGAAAAATCTTTCGGTTAAAATTAATTCACTTGGTGTTCCCGAATCGAGGGAGAAGTACAAAAATATTTTGCGCGAATATTTGGATAAATATTTCAATGATCTAACAGCCGAAAGCAGAAAAAGATTTGATACAAATATTCTACGCATCTTCGATAGCAAAGAGGGACAAGACCAAAAGATTATGGAAAACGCCCCGCTGCTTATTGAGCATCTCGATACCGAAAGTCTAGAACACTTTGAAAAGGTAAAACAAGCTTTGCTCTCTGCACATGTTCCTTTTGAAATAGATCCCAAATTAGTGCGCGGATTGGATTACTATACTCATACTACTTTCGAAATTGTAAGCGGAAGCGTTGGCTCGCAAAGTGCATTATGTGGCGGCGGAAGATATAATTTACTTGTAAAGGAACTCGGCGGCGGAGATGTGCCGGGTGTTGGTTTTGCTTCCGGTATTGAAAGGGTTCTATTAGCATGTGAAAATGAAAAATCTTTTTCACTTAGTGAAGAAAAAATCGATCTCTATATTGTTACTCTAGATAAGGAATTAAATGGCTTTTCATATACCACCGCTATTGAATTAAGAAGGCATGGAATTACGGTTGAACTTGACTATTTATCGCGTAGTGTTAAAGCTCAAATGAGGGAAGCCAACAAACTGAATGCAAGATTCGTGTTAATGGTTGGTGGTGAGGAATTCAAGCAAAATCAAATTTTACTGAAAAACATGGCTAATGGTGAACAAATTAATTTTGAAAAATCTGATATGAACAAAATAATTTCTTTACTAAAGGAGAATTAATTGTCTCTCCGCAAACCGACTGACATTCCTAAGATACCCAAAACAAGAAAGAAGAATGCACATACAGCTTTAATAACGATCCCTTCTAAAAAACCTGATAAACTTGAATATGTTTGTAAAACATTTTTTAAGTACGACGAAAAAATAAAAAAGCAGTTTTATGCTTTTGTTCTTGAAACTGTAGTAGAGTTCACGAGTTTTTCATATGAAATTGCTGTTGAAATAATACGCGAAAAAAATGTTATTAATTTTATTCTTATGGGTTTAAAAGCAAAAATGGATGCTGTACCAAATATCCAGCCGGCTAACAAAGAATTGTTATTCGAAGATTTGATCGGGGATTACACCGTTAATGTTGTTAAACAAGATGGTGCAATTAATTCCGCTGATTTTAATTTCAATATATTTAAAAAACAAATTGATTTAAAAAAAGAATACAAACCGAAGAAAAAAAATAACCGGCTCTTCTGTAAGTTCGAAGTTGCTAAAGACCAATTTTCATTTCCGGTATTAAGTTAGTATATAACTTTAATTTTTTTGTGAGATAGATGCATAAAATTTATGGACGTAAACCCGTACTGGAAGCAATCAATTCCGGGGTGGAATTAGAAGTAATCTATATTGCATTTGGTCAACACGGAGAAATTATCAATAATATTTTTAATGCCGCTAAAAAACACAAAATTAAAATCTCGCAATTATCACATTCCAAATTTGAACAGCTTGCCGAAGATAAGAACACACAAGGCGTAATTGCTGTTAAGAGTTCTCAAGAATATTATTCCGTTGATGAAATAATCGATTCATCAAAACAATCAAAATATCCGTTGCTGTTGCTACTTGATTCCATACAAGATCCGCATAACCTTGGCGCAATTTTACGTACAGTAGAATGTGCCGGTGCTGATGGTGTGTTTATCACAACAAATAACAGCGCATCCATTACAGACGTTGTCGAAAAGATTTCTGCCGGGGCAGTTTCGCATCTTAAAATTTGTAAAGTGAACAATCTAAATCATGTTATCGAGCAACTCAAAAAAAACGGATTTTGGATTATAGGTACCCACCTTAGCGGAGAGAAAAATTATTCCGATTTAGATTATAAAATGCCCACCGCACTTGTAATGGGAAATGAGGAAAAAGGGATTCGTAAACTTGTTGCTGATAATTGCGATTTCCTTGTGAAGATTCCAATGAAAGGGAAGATTGATTCGTTAAACGTATCGGTTACAACCGGTATTTTACTTTTTGAAATCCTACGACAACGAAGCCACAATTAATTCCAGCCGTAATAATTTTTGGAACGATTTACTTCAAAAAAAGGTTTACAATTATAATCTTGACATTTTTTTCCAGATTGAATAGGTTTAACTATAAAAATCTGAAAAAAAGGCAAAAATGAATGAATTAGAAGAAAATACGGCGCAAGAACTATCCGATGATATGAAAATACTTGATGAACATATCGATTCCGAATATAAATGGGGATTTGTTACTGATATTGAATCTGAGTCGGCTCCTAAGGGATTGAGTGAAGAGATAGTACGTTTCATCTCTGCAAAAAAGCATGAACCGGTGTGGATGACAGATTGGCGTCTGAAAGCATTCCGTCATTGGAAGAAAATGGAAGAACCTCATTGGTCCAATGTTCACTATCCACCGATCGATTACCAGGATATAAGTTATTACTCCGCTCCAAAGAGTAAACCGCAGTTAAACAGTTTAGATGAAGTTGATCCTGAATTATTAAAGACATTTGAAAAATTGGGAATACCACTCGAAGAACAAAAAATACTTTCAGGTGTTGCTGTTGATGCGGTTTTCGATTCGGTTTCTGTTGCTACGACATTCAAAGAAACATTAAAAGAAAAAGGAATAATTTTTTGTTCGATCTCGGAAGCAATACAAGAGCATCCCGAAATTGTAAAGAAATATCTAGGTTCAGTTGTTCCTTACACAGATAATTATTATGCAGCACTCAACTCTGCTGTTTTTAGTGATGGGTCATTTGTGTTCATACCCAAAGGTGTTAGGTGTCCGATGGAGTTGTCAACTTATTTCAGGATTAATGCACAAGAGACCGGGCAATTTGAACGCACACTTATTATTGCTGAAGAAAGTGCATATGTAAGCTATCTTGAAGGATGCACAGCCCCGATACGTGATAACAATCAGTTGCATGCTGCTGTTGTAGAACTTGTTGTACTTGATGATGCAGAAATAAAATACTCAACAGTTCAGAATTGGTATCCGGGTGATAAAGAAGGTAGGGGAGGTATTTATAATTTTGTAACCAAACGTGGAGCTTGTAGAGGAAAAAATTCTAAAATTTCCTGGACCCAAGTTGAAACCGGTTCAGCCATAACATGGAAA
Organism: Melioribacter roseus; assembly: GCA_020723165.1. Classification (GTDB taxonomy): domain Bacteria; phylum Bacteroidota; class Ignavibacteria; order Ignavibacteriales; family Melioribacteraceae; genus DYJK01. The sequence continues at coordinate 33,981 of DYJK01000004.1, forward strand.
TACCCAAGCTGCATTCTGCAAGGTGATAATTCTATAGGCGAATTTTATTCCGTTGCGGTTACAAATAATTATCAGCAAGCCGATACCGGCACCAAAATGATTCATATTGGAAAAAATACAAGAAGCACAGTTATATCAAAAGGTATTTCTGCCGGAAATAGTAACAATTCATATAGAGGATTAGTTAGAGTAGGAAAAAATGCAATTGGTGCCCGCAATTTTACTCAATGCGATTCAATGTTGATGAGTGATAAATGCGGTGCTAATACATTTCCTTACATAGAAGTAGAAAATGACTCGGCTAAAGTTGAACACGAAGCAACAACATCAAAAGTTGGGGAAGATCAAATATTTTATTTAAACCAGAGAGGCATTTCAACAGAAGATGCTGTTAACATGATAGTTAACGGGTTCTGCAAAGAAGTTTTTAACGAACTGCCGATGGAATTTGCAGTGGAAGCACAAAAGCTGCTTGCGATTAGTCTTGAGGGTTCGGTTGGGTAGTTAGTTAATTCTGACGACCCCGATTTATCGGGGGAGGAAGAATCTCAAAACTGATGAAACAAAAAAATAATTAAAGGAGTTACCAACGAAGAAAAATCGATGACGTGAAGTCATGGAGATTCTTCGTCCCGACAAGTCGGGACTCAGAATTAAAAAGAGGATGGAAATGTTAACAATCAAAAATTTACATGCTAACGTTGAAGGGAAAGAAATTCTTAAAGGAATTGATCTCGAAATAAATACCGGTGAGGTTCACGCTATCATGGGTCCTAACGGATCGGGAAAAAGTACACTAGCAAATGTTCTTGCCGGCAATGGAGGTTATGAAGTAACAGCCGGAGAAATTCGGTTCGAGGGTAAAAATTTACTTGAGCTAGATCCTGAAGATAGAGCAAGGGAAGGAATGTTCCTTGCTTTCCAATATCCGGTAGAAATTCCGGGTGTGAGTAATGCTACATTTTTAAAAACAGCAATAAACGAAGTAAGAAAGTATCACGGTAAACCCGAGCTGACTCCGAAAGAATTTTTAGACCTGATGAGAGATAAATCCAAGATACTTGGCATGGATGAGAATTTGATAAGTCGGTCTGTCAACGTTGGTTTTTCAGGAGGCGAAAAAAAACGGAATGAAATATTTCAATTATTGATGATGAATCCAAAACTCGCACTTCTTGATGAAACCGATTCCGGACTTGATATCGATGCACTTAAAATTGTATCGAACGGAGTAAACATCTTTAAAAATAAAAATAACGCAGTGCTCGTGGTAACACATTATCAACGGTTGCTTAATTATATCGTACCTGATTTTGTACACGTTCTCTATAAAGGTAAGATTATAAAAACCGGTACAAAAGAATTGGCACTCGAACTTGAAGACAAAGGTTACGATTGGATAAAACCGGATTTAATTGAAGCTGAAACTGCATGATGAAGGAAATGAAATGAACAAAATACCTGAATTTGAAAGTACAAAAGAGTGGTACATTTCTAATTTCAAAAGTTTTGAAGAACAACTCAACGGCCAGTCAAAAACTTTTTTGCATGATATCCGCAGAGATGCCTTGGTAAAATTTGCCGAGTTAAATTTTCCAACGTTACGTGAGGAAGAATGGAAATACACGAGTGTATCGCCAATCCTAAAGAATAATTTTCATCCGGTAATCGATCTAGCACAAATTACTTTTTCAAAAGAGGATTTGAAAAAATTTCTTTTTCCCGGTTTTGATTTTTATTTAATGACGTTTGTTAATGGAATTTTTAATTCGGAATTAAGCGATATATCCGGGCTGCCTAACAATGTTGTTCTTGGAAGTTTGAAAGAGTTATCTAAAAGTAATCCCGGACTAATCAAAGAGCATCTTAACGCATATACAAAGATTGATAACTCATTCAACGCACTTAATTTTATTTATTCAACCGATGGTGCAGTTGTGATTATTCCGGATAAAGTGGTTTTGGAAAAACCGGTACAGATTATTTATATCAACGGTACTGATGGCAGTAATATTTTGTCAACTCCGCATAACCTGATTATAGCCGGAAAGAATTCTCAAGTATCGGTAATTAATAATTATTCGGGGCTAGGAGAAAATTTATATTTTACTAATGCAATAACAGAAATTCACACTGATGAGAATTCAATTGTAGATTATTATAAAGTTCAAAACGAGAACGATAATTCTTATCATATTGAAAAATTACAAGCTCATCAGAAGAAGAACAGCATTTTCAATCATTACAATTTTAACTTTGGTGGCGGGATAGTTCGAAATGACATTAATTCGATTTTGGATGATGAAAATATCGAAACGCATTATTACGGTTTATACTTAGCAAAAGGGAAACAGCATATTGATAATCATACTTTTGTAGATCATGCTAAACCGAATTGTGTCAGCAACGAAATTTATAAAGGCATACTCGATGATGATTCCCGCGGAGTATTCAACGGTAAAATAATTGTTAGAAAGGATGCGCAAAAAACAAATGCGTATCAGCAGAATAAAACTATCCTTCTTTCAAAAAGTGCGCGCATAGATACAAAACCGCAATTGGAAATTTTTGCAGATGATGTCCGCTGTACTCACGGTGCGACTGTTGGGCATCTTGATGATACAGCTAATTTTTATATCCGTACACGTGGAATACCGGATGAACTCGCTAAATCAATTTTGATACGTGCTTTTGCTAATGATATTGTTGAAACTGTAAAGATTGAGCAAATGCGCGAACAACTTAATCACATGATATTTGAACATTTGCAGAGAGTAGAAATAATTGATTCTGAGAAATCCCGATAAAATCGGGATGACGAAGAATTAAAAAATAGGTGTAAAATGATAAACACAATCCCGGAAGTAAAAAGAAAATTTGATGTTGAAGTGGTTCGTAATGATTTCCCGATTTTAAAGAGGCAGATAAACGGGAAGCAGCTCGTTTATTTAGACAATGCAGCCACAACACAGAAACCGCAGACGGTGATTGATGCGTTAACACATTATTACACTTATGATAATGCCAACATTCACCGAGGTCTATACTTTTTAAGTGAGTTTGCAACCGAACAATATGAAAATGCGCGTTTGAAAGTAAAAGAATTTATCAACGCACTCAGTGCTTCCGAAATAATTTTTGTAAAAGGTGCGACCGAAGCAATAAACCTTGTTGCTACTTCACTTTGCCGAAATAATTTTTTCAACGAGGGGGATGAGATAATTGTTTCCAACATGGAACACCATGCTAATATTGTTCCCTGGCAATTAATGAGTGATAGAAAAAATGTTAAGTTAAAAGTGATTCCAATTAATGATAACGGTGAACTCAATATCGATGCATTCATTTCATTGATAAGTGAAAAAACCAAAATTGTTTCTGTAGTTCATATTTCTAATGCGCTCGGAACAGTTAATCCCATAAAAAAAATTATTGAGATAGCACATTCGTATAACATACCGGTTTTGATTGACGGTGCACAAGCAATACCTCATGTTAAGGTTGATGTTCAGGAACTGGACGCCGACTTTTATGTTTTTTCCGGGCACAAAGTTTTTGGTCCAACTGGAATAGGTGTACTGTACGGCAAAACAGAATATCTTGAAATGATGCCGCCATACCAGGGTGGTGGTGATATGATCAGAACCGTCACGTTTGAAAAAACCACTTTTGACGATATCCCCAAAAAATTTGAAGCCGGTACACCTAACATAGCCGGTGGAATAGGGCTTGGTGCATCGATCGATTATTTGAATCAATTTGACCGCGATGAATTAAAAAAGTATGAAGACAATTTGCTTAAATATGCTACAGAACAATTGTCTGCCGTGGATGGATTGAGAATAATAGGTACCGCAAAAGAAAAATCTTCGGTAATATCATTTATCATTGAAGGAATCCATCCTTATGATATTGGAACAATAATCGATACCGATGGAATTGCAATTCGCACCGGTCATCATTGCGCACAACCTGTTATGAGGAGATTTAATGTGCCGGCTACGGCCCGTGCATCTTTATGTTTTTATAATACGAAAGAAGAAATTGATAAACTTGTTGTTGGATTAAACAAAGTAAAAAAAATGTTTGCATGACTACTTCATATCCCCCCTCCGTCACTCTGAGCGACTCGACTGAGTTCGTCGAAGAGAAGGAGGAAGATTATGGGTGTGGTTGAGGAAAATAAATGATTGACAAAGGAAAATTAGAACAAGAAATAATTCAGGTTCTCAAAACTTGTTTCGATCCCGAAATTCCAGTGGATATTTGGGAGCTCGGATTGATTTATGAAATTAGAATTGACGATGAAGGGAATTCTTATGTTAAAATGACCTTAACTTCTCCGCACTGCCCGGTTGCCGGAAGTTTGCCGCCGGAAGTGAAAGAAAAAGTTAAAAGTGTTAAAGGTGTTAAAGATGTTTATCTCGATCTTGTTTGGGAACCACCGTGGAGTATGGATAAGATGACCGAGGTTGCAAAACTGGAACTTGGTTTCCTTTAGAAAAACAAGTTCCATTCAGAGTCCCGATGCTGAGCGGCTCGGCTGAGCTCGCCGAGGCTTTGTCGAAGCATGGGATGAAGAATCACAAACTAATTTTAGTGTCATATAAAATAATTTAAAACATAAAAATCATTCAAAAAGAAGTGAAGTATTAGGCAAACCCTTGATCGGAGATTCTTCAGTCGCTCCACTCCTTCAGAATGAAAAATGAAAGGAAAAAATCATGTTCACTATAAATCAAAGAGCACCTATTTACGATCCCGAAGCTGTTCAACCGATGAGGGATGAATTAGTCTTTGTTGGTTTTGAGGAATTGTTAACCCCTCAATCCATTGAAGATGTTCTATCACAAAACAATGATGGAACAGTTTTGGTGATGATAAATTCAGTTTGCGGATGTGCAGCCGGAAGCGCAAGACCGGGTGTAACATTGGCACTTCAACATAATGTCATTCCCGATAAACTTGTAACAGTGTTTGCCGGACAAGACCGCGACGCTGTTGATCATCTGCGGAATAAATATTTAGCTAACGTTCCTCCTTCTTCACCATTTATAGCGCTATTTGAAAATGGTAAAGCGATCTATTTAATGCCACGTCACAAGATCGAAGGAAGATATGCTGAGGAAATTGCAGATGAATTAAAAGATGTTTTTAATCAATATTGTAAAAAAGTTGGTCCATCTGTATCTCCTGAAAAATATGCCGAACTTGTTCATGCTAAAATGTGCGGTTCGAAAATACCGTTAAATAATAATTGAACCCCTCCTAAATCCTCCCCATACTCGCCTCGCTACGCAAGGCGGAGCGGGTTAGGGGAGGACTTAAAGAGAAGAGTAAGTAATATGAAATTTAGTGCACAAGAAGAATATGGTTTGCGATGTTTAATCCGGATAGGAAAATTTTACCGCGTTGGTAAATCATTAACTATACCCGAGATTAGCAGAGCAGAGGGATTAACGGAACACAACACCGGTAAGATACTGCGTGTTCTTAGACTCGGTGGATTTTTAACTGCTGGCAGAGGTCAGCTTGGCGGATACACTTTATCGCGTCCGCCGGAAGAAATAAGTATTGGTGATATACTAACTGTTCTTGGCGGAAAATTATATGATGATACATTTTGCCAGATGCATTCTGGCACAACCGACTTTTGCACAAATACTATTGACTGTTCTGTTAGATCCTTATGGCGTGTAATCCAGGAGTCAGTTGATTCTGTAATAAGCAGCATGACGTTAAACGATCTCTTAGGTTCGGAGAAATATCTGTTTGAAATCGTAAGCAGCCACACTTCTAAAATAGCATCCAATTAACATTTTCATATTCAGTGATTATACTCATATTATTTTTTTTTACCTTTGATATGGGAAAATCAAATCGTTATTTTATCAACGGATAAACGGGAAGAACATAATGAACAAACCCCAATATTTTTTCCTTATCGCTTTACTCTTCGTTTTTTATATAACGGCGTGTTGTAATTGCGGAAAAACTACAGATGAAAACACGGTGAGAGGTGTAATCATTATTGTGGACCACGATCCTTTTTCCAAAGTTGCTGTGATGATGGAAAATGAAAAAACTTATATCCTGGAGTGTGATAAAAAGACCGAAAAGGAATTAAGAGATAACCAAGGCAAACATTACATTATTAAATTTAGCGAAAGCAAAGTTGAAGAAGGTGTACCCATATTAGTTGTTGAAAATATTGAACAGTATAACTATTTCGAATCAAAATAAAGAGTTCAAAATGAAAATTAAAACCGTCATAATTTTGAATTTATTATTACTAATAAATTTTTCTGTTGCTCAAAATAAAATTAACTTAGCAAAAGTTACTGAAGGTGTTCAACTGCAAAAGGAATCATATCCAATTCATGCACGTCCTTACCTTGATAAGTTTTATAAAGATACCGGGTATGACATCAGTAAAGAGGAATTGCTAGGTAACCGCCTTTTAAAAGCTGCATGGAATTTTCAAGTGGGAACGGCGGTTAACTGGAAAGCAATAAATTTTCAATCGAGTTCGTATTATGATGTACCTTCAACTTGCAGAAGTGTCGGGACTAACTGTTACATATTTGTTGAGAATACAATCTGGGGCGTGAGCGTTAATCAAAATGGCGTTGATAAAGTTGCCGAGGCATTCGATTCTAAAACACCGGCAAATGCGAGTAAAGGAATTTATCAAACCAATGTAGAAACATTCGGTAATCCACCGAATGTAGATGGCGATTCAAAAATAATAATTCTGGTTCTTGATATTAAAGATGATTATGCCGGGCCGGGAAGCGGCTATGTTGCCGGTTATTTTAGTTCTACTGATCAAACACAAAGTTCTAACAGCAACAAAGCGGAGATTTATTATTTAGATGGTGTTCAAAGCAATTTAACAACTACCGGCGGTTTGGAAACTGCTATGGCTACTACCGCACATGAATTCCAGCACATGATTCATTTTAATTATATAGTAAATGATGAAACATTTTATGATGAATGCTGGTCGGTCTCTGCTGAATTTGTTAATGGTTATGAATTATACGCTCCAAGTCTTTATGCTGGCGAGCCAAATCAATGGCTGTACAGATGGCGTGATAATCTTGATGAAGGTTTGAATGATTATTCGAGAGCTGCGAGGTTTGGTTTGTATATTTATGAACAATTTGGTGCTCAAATTTTCAAAAAGTATTTAGACTTGAAGATAAAAGGAGGGAACGGATTAAATACCTCTCTTACTGCACTTGGATTTACCAGGCAGCTGGCAGATATTTTACCTGACTGGTTTATAGCAAATTATCTAGACGATAAATCTATCGATCCTAAATGGGGTTATGATTATCCCGATCTACCTCTAATGGATTTCAGAGAACATGTTAATCCAAACGTTACGATGAGCGATCAAATTCATAACATGGGAGTTCAATATATTACTTATACCGGCGGAGAAAATTTAAATATTAATTTTAGCAACAGCAGTATTCCCACTAATCTAAAAAGTAATTTCAAAGTGAAAGCAATAAAATATGGTGTTGGTGCCGAAGTGGAAAGTGTAACTGTCAATTCAGATTACAGTCTTCCCACATTTGGAACTGATATTGGTGAAGTAACATTTTTAGTTTACATGGATAATATAAGTACAATAACAGGCGGCGGACCGTTTAATTACTCCTACACATCTTCAGGTACGTTTGAAAGCCAGGTTGTATCTTTAATTTACGACGATGCTGATACAGAAGCAGCATTAGGTGCTTTTGTATTGACTCCGGGTGATTCAATTGCCGTATTCTTTGATGGTGTACTAGGAACCACGCTTGATTCTCTCATCGTTGGATTGCGTAATGATAAACAAATAACCGGCAAAGTTTATAGAACTAAAACAACTGTAATAGGACCCGGCCTGGCAATATCGCTGCCATTTACTTTAACTGGCAATTCATCTCCAGTGACACCATTTCCAGTGCCGTGGCCAAACATGGTTAAAATGGATTTAACAAGTCAGGATATTGATGCAAGCTCTGATTTTTGCGTTGTATTTCCTTACCAGGGTACTAATGGTAATAATATAGTAGTTACGGAAAGAACGCCGTCAGAATATTATCATAGTTTAACTTATTTAAATGAACCTACAAATGGAACTCCCGGTTGGTATTATTTGGCTGTGTCTGATAATAGTGTTGGTATTTACGTTATTCGTGCTTACGTTAGTTATGATGGGACCGATGTTGACGAACCAATAGAAATATTACCTTCAAATTTCAGTCTAGAACAAAACTATCCAAATCCATTTAACCCGGAAACAGTTATAAGATTCAGTTTACCGACGCCGTCTAATGTCCAAATAAAAATTTATGATGTGCTAGGTAAGGAAATTAGAACATTGATAGATGAAGAAAGATCATCAGGAAAACATAATATATATTGGAACGCAACAGATAATTTTGGAAGACGAGTTTCGAGTGGTGTTTACTTCTATACAATTGCCGCAGATAATTTTATACAAACTAAGAAAATGGTTTTGATGAAATAACCTCCCCCTTTGATTCCCCCTCCGTCTCTCTGAGCGACTCGACTGAGTTCGTCGAAGAGAAGGAGGGGGATATGGGGGTGGTTTGAGTTATTATTTTACCGCAACACTTTCCTTTAGAAATAATTTTTGTAATTCTCTTTTCTTTTTATTCTTCCAAACACCTTTGTGATAAGCATAACCGGCAATAAGAGGCATTGCTATAGTAGCTTCGGAGTAAACCATTTGCTCAAATGTAGTCTCGACTTTACCCCACGAACTTGCCTCTTTAAGTGTAGAACTTGAAAGAGCGCCATCGCGTACATCAGCAACAGTAATTTGAACAGCATATTTATGCATAGGTGCATCTTCTTGCAATATGTCGGCCGCAACAACAATATCTTGTGTAAAGTTTTTTGGAACGCCGCCGCCAATCATAAAGATTCCGGTCTCTTTACTGTTCAATTTTATTTGTGTTAATTCATAAAAGTCTTTGCCTGAATCAAACGAAACATGTTTTTCAGGATTATTATGTTGATGCATAACAATTCCAAAGCCGGCAGAACAATCCGAAAATGCCGGTACGAAAATCGGCACATTGTTTTTGTATGCGGCATAGATTACAGAATCATCAACTTTAGGTCCGCCGTTTTCATCAAGATATTTTCCAAAGTTCCATAAAAGTTCACGTGACGAATATGGGCGAGGTTCGAGCGAGTTGAATATTTTTTCAGTTGTTTCATCGCAAATGCGGAGTTCGTCTTCGTCAATAAATGTATCGTAAATACGATCGATGTGGAGTTCGCGCATTTCGTTATCGTCAACGAATGGTGAACCAATGTAATGTTTGAATCCGAGCGCTTCAAAAAAATCCTGGTCAACCATTATTGCCCCGGTAGATACAATTGCATCAACCATATTATTGGAAACGAGATCGTACACGACTCGTTTTAAACCGGCGCTGAACAAACTACCGGCGAGTGTGAGAATAACTGTACAGTTCGGATCGCCAACCATCTTCTCAAATATTTTTGCGGCTCTGTTAAGGTCGCGTGCGCTGAATGCCATTTGTTCCATCGAATCAACAAGTTTTATAACGTTGTGTTCTTTGATGTCTATATGTTTTATTACTTCTTTTAAATAATCTTTCTTTGTTGCCATTTCATTCCCTTCTTAGTTTAAAATTTTGTGTGCAAATATAAAAAAAAGAGCGCATAGTGGTGAGTGTAGAACGTTAAACAAAAAAGATAATCTGAATTCTGAACTCATCACCCGTTTTCGCCGGGCAAACTCTGCACTCTACACTCGTCACTCTTCACTAATTATTCTGTGTTCAAAATAAGTATTTCGCCAATTTTAGAATTCCTTGTTTCCATGGAACGCGGTGACTAATTCCGGATAGATCTTTAAACGAATCAAGATTTTCGAGATACCATTTGTAATTTCTAATCAATGCATCTTTGTTGGAATACTTCGGCTTGAATCCTAAAATCTTTTCTGCCTTTTCAATAGAAACAAAAGAATCCTTTGAAGCAGTTTCATAAACCCATTTGTAAAGTGGAGAAAGTTTGAGCGCTTCTAAAAATTTTAAAGTCCAGATAATAGGCTTTTCAGGAAGTCCGATAATTTTTTTATTAAAGCCGGCATAATCTAAAACCGCTTGATAATCTTCTCTCATTGTAGTAAACTTTTTAGCACCGATGTTGAAAATATCGTTCACCTTTTCTGTTGGTAGTGACATAGTTAGATAGATTGCATCGCATAAATCCTCAACATCTAAAAGCTGGTAATGGTTGTTGCCTTTACCTATCATTGGAAAATTTTTACCATCCTTTGCCCAATCATAAAAAAGAGCAAACACACCAAGCCGTTCCGGACCAATAAAAGACTTGGGGCGAATTATCGGTACACACATTCCTTTCTTTTGGTATTCAAGGCAAACCTTTTCAGCTTCTATTTTAGCTTTGCCGTATGGACCAACACCATCGAGTTTATCACTTTCGTAAAGCGGATGGTGATCAGGTATTCCATAAACAGCAGTAGATGAGATATGGATGAATCGTTCTACCTTGTTTTTAAAAGCCGCATCTATAAGATTTCGTGTCCCTTCAATGTCCGTAGAAAAAATTTCTTCGGGAGTATAAAGCGGAAGTGCAGCCGCGCAGTGTACAACAACATCAATATCTCTCATTGCATTATCGATTAAATTCTTATCCCTTATGTCGCCTTTAATGTGAGTAATAAGTTGATTTACATCGGGATAATCGAAATCATTTAGATCCAGTGAAATGATGTCATAATTTTTGTTTAATAAATACCTAATGAGGTTGATTCCTAGGAATCCTGAACCGCCGGTAATTAAAGCTTTCATAATAAATATTAGTGAGTGTTAGAAAATATAAGAATCAAGCAAAAAAACAGATTTATTGTGTACAAGTTATTAAAATTTCAGCACATTTCTTGACATTCTAACCATATGCCAATATATTTGAAACCTTTGAAAAATAGAATTACGCAGTTTGGAGGAATAATTGAAACAAGAGAGAATAACCCGGTTCATTAAAGCGGAAGATGCTAATCAAAAATGGTATGTTGTTGATGCCAGAGATCAGGTTTTAGGACGCTTAGCTGCAAAAGTAGCGCATGTAATTCGTGGAAAACATAAAGCTTTCTTTACGCCTAATATGGATACGGGTGATTTTGTTGTTGTGATAAATGCTGAAAAAGTAAAAATGACCGGCAAGAGAGAATCACAGAAAACTTATTTTACTCACTCTATGTATCCGGGTGGAGCTAAAACAAGATCCTATACAGAAATGATGGCAAAGAAACCTGAGTTTGCTGTTGAAACCGCTGTTAGAGGTATGCTGCCCAAGACAAAACTAGGGAAAAAATTAATTAAGAAGTTAAAAGTTTATGCCGGTGAATCACATCCGCATAGTGCACAAAAACCTGAAGTTTTAAGTTTATAACGGAGTTATTTGATGGTAGACAAATTATTTGTCGGAAGAAGAAAAAATGCAGTAGCCAGAGTTTATTTAAGAACCGGTTCCGGTAAAGTTACTGTAAATGAGAAAGAAATCGAGAAGCATTTTCAGCTTAAAGAACACAGAGATAATATTCTTTTACCGTTTGTAGCTACAGAAACATTGGGCAAATATGATGTTTTTGCAAATGTAAATGGCGGCGGTATAACCGGTCAATCTGACGCTGTACGCCTTGGTATTGCAAGAGCATTAGAAGATATAAATCCTGAATTCCGTTCATCATTAAAATCAGAAGGACTTCTTAAAAGAGATCCCAGGATGGTTGAACGTAAAAAATACGGACAGAAGAAAGCAAGAAAGAGATTCCAATTCTCTAAGAGATAAAAATCAGTTAATTAATTTAATAATCATACTCTCGGATTTGCCACCGTGTCTCACCCAAAAAAGAGATGAACGGCAAAGAAGATGAGGGTAGAAGAAAAACGGAGAAAACATGTCTAAAGTACAACTCACAGAACTTATCGAAGCCGGTGCACACTTCGGGCACTTAACACGCAGATGGAATCCTAAAATGAAGCCATATATCTTTATGGAAAAAAACGGGATTCACATCATCGACCTTAAAAAAACACAAGAAGCTATTGATAATGCTGCCCAGGCAATGACCGAAGTAGTTTCCCAAGGTAAAAGGATTTTATTTGTTGGTACAAAGAAACAAGCAAAAGGTACAATTGCTTCAGAAGCAAGAAGATCTGAAAGCAACTGGGTTAGCGAAAGATGGCTGGGCGGAATGCTCACAAACTTTTCAACTATACGCAAAAGTATTAAAAGATTGCAGAATATTGAGAAGATGGAAAGCGACGGTACGTTTGAGAAGATAACAAAAAAGGAAAGATTAGTTCTAACACGTGAGAAAGATAAGCTAAGAAAAGTATTGGATGGTGTTGAAACAATGTCGAAACTTCCCGGTGCACTTTTTGTTGTAGATATTAAAAAAGAAGCGATTGCAATTAATGAAGCACTCAGATTGAATGTGCCGATATTTGCAATTGTTGATACAAATTGTGACCCCGATAAGATAGATTATATTATTCCGGCAAATGATGATGCATCGCGTGCTGTTGAGGTAATCACAAAAGTTATTGCCGATGCAATAGTTGAAGGAAACATAAAATCGAAAGAATTGCGTGCACACGAAGCCGCTGAAAAAGAAAAAGATAAAAAGATTGGTGAAGAGGAATCCCGTGAACCTGAAAAGAAAGAATCTAAAGGGAAGGTTCGTAGGGTTAGATTTGAAGGTAAAGATGAAAAACGGGGAGATAGAAGACCAAGAAATGAAAAATTTGAACGCAAAGAAAGAACCGATCGTAAAGAAAATGAGAAACCTTCAACAGAAGGAAGTAAAACAGAATAAATAATAGAATTGAAATAAAAAGAGGAAATTAATCATGTCAGTAAGTGCCAATGCAGTAAAGGAGCTGAGAGATAAAACCGGTGCCGGTATGATGGATTGTAAGAAAGCACTCAATGAAGCTAATGGTGATTTTGAGAAAGCTATCGAAATACTAAGAAAGAAAGGTGCTTCCGTTGCTGCAAAAAGAGCAGAAAGAAGTGCTAACGAAGGTATTGTTTTAACTAAAATTTTTAATAACGGAAAATCTGCTGCAATTGTTGAAGTTAATTGTGAAACCGATTTTGTTGCCAAGAGTGATGACTTTGTTAACTTTGTTAATTTTGTTATTGATATTATCGTTAACGAAAAACCGTCTGATCTTGAATCATTAAAGAAACTATCACTGAACGGTAAAGTTTTGGCTGATGAATTAAATGCATTGATTGGTAAAATTGGGGAGAAAATTGAAGTATCGAGGTTTACAATAGAGAATTCCGAAACCGGTGAAGTAGTTGATTATGTACATCATGGTTCTAAACTGGGAGTTCTCATCAAAGCTGATAATGTTCCGGCTGAAAAAGCAGATATACTTAAACCGGTATTAAAAGACATTGCAATGCAAGTAGCCGCTATGAGACCATTAACAATCTATCGTGATGAAGTTGATAAAACAGTAGTAGAAAAAGAAATAGAAATTTATAAAGAACTTGCACGCAAAGAAGGCAAACCCGAACAAATTCTTGAAAAAATTGCTGTTGGCAAATTGAATAAGTTTTATGAAGAGAACTGTTTGTATGAACAAGCTTACATTAAAGACAACACTAAAAAGGTAAGCGATCTTCTCACAGAATTCAACAAAGCTAATTCTTCGCAAACAAAGCTTATTCTATTCCGAAGATTTCATATAAGCGATGAAAAAAAGTAAAATGAAAAAAGGTCTTATTTCACAATAAGACCTTTTTTTTTATATTGGAATTATAGTATGGCTCAAAATCTCAAATACAAAAGAATTTTATTAAAGCTCAGCGGCGAATCTTTAATGGGCAGCAAATCTTTTGGCATTGATCAAAATGTCCTTGAATATTTTGCCCAGGAAATTAAATCAATACATAGCTTAGGTGTGCGAATAGGAATTGTAATTGGCGGTGGAAATATTTATCGCGGTTTAAGTGCAAATGAGCAAGGTATTGATAGAGTTACCGGTGATCAGATGGGCATGCTGGCTACAATAATTAATTCACTTGCTTTGCAAAACACTCTTGAAAAGCATGGGATCTTTACACGGTTAATGTCTGCAATCAAAATGGAAGAGATTGCCGAACCTTACATAAGGCGGAGAGCACTTAGACACTTAGAAAAAGAACGTATCGTTATCTTTGGCGCCGGTACCGGTCACCCGTATTTCAGCACGGATACTGCGGCTTCATTACGTGCTGTTGAAATTGGGGCGGACGCTATTTTCAAAGGAACACGTGTTGATGGTGTTTTTGATTCTGATCCCGAGAAAAATCCGAATGCAAATCTTTTTGATGAAATTTCATATATGGATGTTCTGAAAAAAAATCTTAGAGTAATGGATATGACTGCTATCAGTTTATGCCAGGAAAACAACTTACCGATCGTAGTCTTTAATATGGATATTCCCGGTAATCTTTTTAAAGTTGTTACCGGTGAAAACGTTGGTACTGCTGTTGGTAATTTTAGATAGTAAAATCAAGTCGAAATAAAAATCGAGGCAGCTATGATGAATCATCCCTTATTAAAAGATGCCAGGCAGAGAATGGATAAGAGTGTAGAAGCTTTTAGAAATGAAATTGCAAAAATTAGAACCGGTAAAGCCACAACTGCTTTGTTAGATGGAATCAAAGTTGATTATTACGGTACATTGACACCGTTAAACCAGGTTGGTAATGTTTCTGTGATGGATGTTCATACAATCTCAATTACACCCTGGGATAAGAGTATGGTGCTGGTTATTGATAAAGCAATTTTAGCTTCCGATCTTGGTTTAAATCCTATTAGCGATGGTACAAATCTTAAAATTCCTATTCCGGCGTTAACTGAAGAACGAAGAAGAGAGTTGGTCAAGATTGTTAAAAAGTTTGGAGAAGATGCTAAGGTAGCTTTGCGGAATGTACGCCGCGATACTAATGATCATCTTAAAAAGGTTGAAAAGAATAAGGAATTAACTGAAGATCAATTGAAAGAAGCGGAAAAAGAAACACAAAAACTTACCGATGAACATATTGCAAAGATTGAAGATATAATAAAGCATAAAGAAAAAGAGATAATGGAAGTATAGGGAAACCAGAATACAGAAGAGAGTCCGAAGGACTCCTATGAAGAATTTTGTTGTAAAGAAACTCCGGTAATTGCCGGAGTTTTTTTATAGCTTGATTAATACATCTACAATTTTTTGCTCTTTGCAATCTAAATTTCTTAAAAAGACCACTTGACTTATATTCCCATTCTAGGTAGCTTAAAGCCAGTAAAGAAAACATTAACTAATAAGATACTAATCAAAAAAAATTATCTTTCCGTGCAAATTTCTTCTTACCGTTAAATCATTTTTAAGTGTTTAGTTTTTGTATTAGTATCACTTGAATATTGAAAGACATATCAATTACTGAAAGTTTAGTTTATAAGAAAATTTTTTAGTGAAATTAAGTAATCATGAATACTGAAAATGTAAATAAAATTTTAACGGCAATTATAGTTGATGATGAACTACACGGGAGAGAAAATCTTAAGAATATTATCGAAAATTATTGTCCTGAAATAAAAATTCTAGGATTAGCTGACTCGGTAATTAAAGCAAAAGAGCAAGTACTTATTCATCAGCCGGATGTTGTTTTTCTTGATATTAATATGCCCGTACTTAACGGCTTTGATTTTCTTGAAGAATTTGATGATAGAAAATTTATGGTTGTTTTTGTAAGCGCTCATGAAGAATATGGAATAAATGCTGTGAAAGCCGGTGCTACGGATTATATCCTTAAGCCGGTAAATATAAAGGAACTAAAACTAACTGTTAAAAAACTTTTATTGGTAATTGGTAAGACAAAACAAGTTGATAAAATTTATGATACTGATAAATTAATTCTGCCTACATCTCACGGATTTGACGTACTTCCTTTTGACAATATAATCCGGTTCGAAGCGGAAGGATGTTATACAAAAGTGATAATTAAAGAGGGGAAGAATAAAATTGTTTCCCGCACCTTAAAAGATTTTGAAGATACACTGCCAAAAGAAAAATTTTTTAGAATTCATAAATCACACATGGTTAATCTAAAATATATTAAAGATTACACAAGAATCAGCGGAAACTTTATTACAATGATAGACGGAAGCAGAATTGAAATCTCACGGCGGAAAGCGCCCGAATTTGTTCAAAAAATTAAGACAGCTCTGAAGACTGTCTAACTATGTTAAAAAAGATTTTAACACTCGCTTTAATCAGCCTTCTTCAGACTACCTCTTTTTATTCGCAGACACCTTCATATTATCATTACACTTCATCGGATGGACTTGCATCTTCAACAGTATTTGACATCATTCAGGATAAGGAAGGATTTATCTGGTTCGGCACATTAAACGGTCTTAGCAAATTCGACGGAAAACATTTCACTACTTATACTACAAACGACGGTTTAAATTCAAATGTGATTACATGTTTGTTAGAAGGCGAGAAGGGGGAAATCTATCTGGGGAATTATGAAAAAGGATTAAACGTAATTAAAAACAAAATCATCAAAAACTATCGCAGTAGTGTAGATGGTAAAAATTTTTTGACAACCTACATGGTAAAGCATAATGGAAAAATATATTCTTATGCAAGGGCGGCGGTAATTGTTGTTACAAATGAAAATGCAGAGACCGATTCATCCGAGTATAATATTAATCCGTCCCCAATAGTTCTGTTTAGAATGGTAAAATTATCAGACGATAATTTAGTTGTTCTGTCTTCAAAAGGATTATACAGATTTAAGGATAGACAATTATTGAAAATCGACATTAAAGGATTGCCGGACGAAGATTTTTATTGCCTCGCAAAACGAAGCGACGGCACTATTTTTATCGGTGCAAGAGGATCGCTATACCAGGTGAAGAATAATGCCGTTGTTAAAAAATTCAGTTTAGACAACTATAAAAATCAACTGTTCTTCGAAATAATTTGCGATAGAAAAGATAATATTTGGTTTTCTGTTTTGGGTAAAGGTTTTTTTATGATTCCAAACGGCTCGAATGAAATTATAAATCTCGGAATCAAGATGGGGCTCGAAGATACGCAGATAGACCGCTTCTTCGAAGATAGCGAAGGCAACATGTGGATATGTACTTTCGGCAAAGGCGTCTATTGCTTAAACAATCTTTATCTACGTAATTACACTGATAAAAATGGGCTTTCCAACAACAATATTATCTGTATTGAAAAAGAAAAATCGGGCAAAATCTTAATTGGAACAATCAACGGCATTAGCATTTTTGAAAACGGCGTCATTGATAGATTAAAAGACAGTTCAGGAAAAATCTTGTCCGGTTACATAAACAGTATTAAAAGTTTTGGCGATTTAGTTTATGTATGCTGGGCGCCTGAAAGAGCTGAATCAAATGTTGTTTCTTACAAGGGATTGATGTTCCGCTTAACATATAGTTCTTCATTTGGTAAAACAAAGAATAATTTTTATGCGTTTGGAGGTGTTGGAAATAATCTGAGAATTTTAAAAGAATATAAATCCGACCTAAAAAGAATCACCCAGTTTTCGGTCTGGGGAGACGGTTTCTTTCAGAATCGTTTAAATGCAATTATGGGAGATTCAAAAAATAATATTTGGATTGGTTCAAGCGCCGGTTTATGCAGATTATCCGACATAAGCGGTGAATCTGCAACTCTAAAGTTTAAGAAAACTTTCTTCGATAACGACCCGGTGCTGAGTTCAAAAATTAATTCAATCTATTGCGATAAAAAAAACCGGGTATGGTTCACGGGAGTAAAAGGAATAGCAAACTACAATCTCAACAACGATTCCGTTTACAGCTATTCAAGCATAATGGGGCACGAACTATCTACTCCAACTTCAGTAACCATGGATTCTAAAAGCAGAAT
Organism: Melioribacter roseus; assembly: GCA_020723165.1. Taxonomy (GTDB): domain Bacteria; phylum Bacteroidota; class Ignavibacteria; order Ignavibacteriales; family Melioribacteraceae; genus DYJK01. The sequence goes on from DYJK01000004.1 coordinate 51,977, forward strand.
ATGGATTGGAACAATGAAAGGACTTTTTTTGCTCGAAGAGAATTCCATAAAATTTCTCGACAGTCAAGCCGGTCTTCCTTCCGATGAAGTACTATCGCTTCTATTCGACGAAGAAAAAAATATTTTATATGTTGGTACCAGCAACGGTTTATCATTGCTTGACGTGAATGCATTCGACAATTATGTTCGTCCACCACTCGATGTAAAGATCAACAACGTTCAGGCGGGTGATTCGGCTTTTACAAACTATAACAACTTAGTATTCGAACCGGATCAAAATAACGTTTACATAAATTTTCGTGTGATAAACTACTCGTCACCCGGGTCGGTAAAGTATAAGTACAAATTAAACGATGATGAATGGACGGAAACAGATTATGATTTTCTTAATCTTATTTCTCTGCAGAATGGAACATATAATCTTCAGATTATTGCTAAAGCACAAAATACGGAATGGAGTAAACCGTTTTTTCTTTCCTTCCGAATTTTACCGCGATTCAGTGAAACAATTTGGTTTTACTTCGGGGTAATTTCGATATTTGTTTTTGTTGCTCTTTACATTGTAACGTCTCGGTTGAGAATGCGCAACAGAAAGATTACGAAGGAACTCGAACTAACGGAAAGGATCAACGATCTGAAGCATCAGGCATTATCTGCAATGATGAATCCGCATTTCATTTTTAACTCACTTAACTCGGTTCAATATCTCATCAACAGCCAAAGGAATGAAGAAGCAAATGATTATATAGCTATGATGGCTAAACTGATCAGAAAAAATCTTGATACGGCTGGAAGCGGATTTATTCTTTTATCGGAAGAAATTAACCGGCTTAAGCTTTATCTGAATCTTGAGAAGTTGAGATTCCAGGAAAGTTTTTCTTATGAAATTAATTTCGGCACAGACGTTAATATCGATTCTATTATGATACCGAATATGATCATCCAGCCGTTTGTTGAAAATTCTCTTTGGCACGGGATTATCAATTCCGGCAGCAAAGGGCTTCTTACAATCTCATTCACTTTTGAAGATGTTGATATTGATTCGGTCATTTGTAGATCGTTAATTATTAGAGTTACCGATAATGGCATTGGAATTAAAGAAGCAAAGAAGAATCAAAAAGAAGATCACATTTCAAAAGGGATACAGATAATCGAAGAGCGACTCAGATTACTTAGTTCAAAAATGGAACTGCCGAAACCAATTATGTTTGAAGACCTGAGCAGCCGAAGCCACAACTCTCATGGAACAGAAGTAATCGTTTCCCTTCCCCCACCGCTTTATAAAATCATATCTGACAATTAATTTCCCGGTGCAGCACCGTGGAAATCCTCTGTGATTCTCCGTGAAAGAAGTATCTCATTTTTTTATTACATAGAGTTCCACAAGGATGACCCGGGCATCCACCCAAATTAACTCCGCCGTTAACTTGAGAAAAGGTACCGTTCGCTTAATAAAAAATACCGCATCCTTGTTTGCCGTTGTTGCAGCAGAGAGTAGTATTTAGATTCGAACAAAATTCAGGCGGATCAAATTGAAAATTCTAAAAATGCTGTTGGAATTATTTACAAAAAAACGATCGAAAACCGTTCCACTTTTGATTATAAAGAAGGAACCGGATGATTATAATGTGAAAGAATACAATTCAATCGAAGAAGCAATCGTCGATCTGGAAAAGGATCCGAATGTTCCAGCCGATAAAATTGAGAAGTTAAGATCATTACTAAAGAATCTGAAAAACAAAACATCCATAAAGATTAAGGGTGGGGAAATAGTTTTATAAAATCAAGAGAGGCTACAATGAAAAGGTTATATAAAATGTTTGTGATTCTCTCCGTCTTCTTCTCAACCACAAACTTATTCTCACAAACGGCTTCGGTTACATGGCCGTTAACAAGTGACCAAAATCCTAATACACCGGTAGGAAATATTCAAGCATTGCCCCAGTCGATTGGAACTCCAACTTCACCTTATAAATTGGAAATGTATCCTCAAGAACCATATTCCAATTCCAACCGTGGCCAACAACTCTGGACTGGTAATCAGGGGACTGGATGGATATCAGGACTGCCGGATTACACAAGATATATTCAATTTGATGCAAACCCAACTTCAGGAAATAGTTTTACTGTTCAAAATATTTCTTTTGATTATAGTGATTATCCAACTCCAACAAATTTTGATTTTCATATATTGAATAGCGAAGTCTGGTATTCCACAGATAATTGGAATAATGGAATTCAACTGAATGCAAATCCGTTAGATTATTTATCATCTGCAATCCAGACATTTTCGGCAAATGTTAATGTGCTGGTTCAAAACGGACAAACTTTTTCTCTTCGAATATATCCCTATGCTCCAAATGGAGCTATTGCGATGACGCCATCTTTTGCGACCCATAGAAATGTGATTTTTGAAGGAACAACATCACCGGTAGAACTAAACAATGGTTCAATCTGCGGAATGAAATTTAATGACTTGAATGGAAATGGTGAGAAAGAAGGTGGTGAACCGGGATTATCCGGTTGGGAAATTCAATTGACTAATGAAACTGTCGTTCCACCCATTACTATTACAGCTACAACAGATGAAAATGGCGAATTCTGTTTCAACGACTTAGCCGCCGGAACATATACAATCTCTGAAACTCAACAAGAAGATTGGCAGCAAACTTATCCGACAAATCCAACAACGCACACAGTAATACTTGCAGCCGGGCAAAATGTTTTGGATGTAGATTTTGGTAATATGCAATTACTCGGTTCAATCTGCGGAATGAAATTTAACGACTTGAATGGAAATGGACAGAATGATAATGAACCCGGGCTTTCAGGATGGACAATAATGTTATCAATGGGTGCAGTTCAGATGACTGCAACAACCGGCACAGACGGAGGTTATTGCTTTAATGATTTACTAGCCGGCACATATACAATTTCTGAAACTCAACAAGAAGGTTGGCAGCAGACATATCCGGCTTCTCCGGGTACTCATACTATTTCATTATCACCCGGAGTCAACCTGATTGGCATAGATTTAGGAAACAAAGAAATTCTAAATCCGGATTGTATCGATTTTGAAAACAACTCAATGAATGACTGGCAAGCAAATAATATTTTAACATCTTTTCAGCAAGACGGAAACAATCATTTTATTCAAACAACCGATCAAGCCGGTGTATCTACATTTTATACTACGAGTAAACCTTATAACGGCAATTGGACAAGTCTATTTTCAAACGGATGCGGCTCACTCTGTTTTGATGTAACTTTTATTTACGGAGGGGATGTTTATAATGGTCAAACTCCGCCGCAAACACTAACTCCTTACATTGCAATTGAAGGGAATGGATTTAAAGCATCATTTGTTGTTAACCAATCAATCTCTGTCGGGGATGGATGGCATACATTCTGCGCACCTTTGAGTTTTCTTAATTCAGATGGAACTCTTCCATCTAACTCCGATGGTTATTGGATTATGACAGTTGGAACAGCTAATGATTGGAATACACTATTAACCAATGTAACTAAAGTAAGATTACTTGCAGATCCTACAAGTTTTCAAGGTGAAAAAATTGGATATGATAATATTTGTCTAAATAATACCGGTGATTGTAATCCTCCGGTAACACTTGGTTCAATATGCGGGATAAAAATTCTTGATAAAGATGAGGATGGAGAAAAAGATTCGAATGAAGATGGAATTCCAAACTGGACTATTTATTTATCAAACGGAACTTCAACAATCAGCACAACAACAGACGCAAACGGTAATTATTGTTTTGATGATTTACCGGCTGGTACTTATTCAGTATCGGAAGAACAACGTACTGGTTGGAAACAAATATTTCCACCCGATCCGGGAATTCATACAATTACTTTATCTGCCGGCGAGGAATTAACAAATATCAATTTTTCTAATGTTGAAGATATAACTATACAACTTGGCTATATATGCGGAATAAAATTTAATGATATAAATGGAGATGGCAATCAAGACCTACCGGATGAAGTAGGATTGCCAAACTGGACATTCAACCTAACCGGCGCAGCTAATTTAACTGCAACAACCGATATTAGAGGTAATTTCTGTTTCGAAAATCTTAGACCGGGCGATTATATAATAACAGAAGTTATTCAGGACGGATGGGAAGTAACTACTCCAAATACTTCCGGCACATATTCCTTAACACTATTACCCGGACAAAATATTACAGATATAAAATTTGGTAACAAAGAAAAATTAGGTTCTATCTGCGGTATGAAGTATAACGATTTGAACGGCGATGGAGATTGGGATTCAGGCGAACCTGGTTTATCTGGCTGGCAAATATCTCTTTCATTATGGGGTTATACTTCCAGCGGTCATGCTTCTGGACCAACCTTAAATGAAATTGCTATTGATACAACAGACGAAAACGGAAACTATTGTTTTACCAATGTAAGACAAGGGAATTATTTGATTGGTGAATACCATAAATCTGGCTGGACACAAACTGAGCCAGCAACTTTTGCATATTCAGTAACACTCACTCCGGGACAAATAATAGTAGAACTTAATTTTGGTAATAAAGAAGATACAACGGTACAGCTTGGTTCAATCTGTGGAATAAAATTCAACGACAAAGACGGCGATGGTGAACAAGACCCTGAAGAGTTAGGAATTCCTGATTGGCAGATTAATTTAGGCGGAATGAGGGATTTATCTGTCTATACAGATAAAGAAGGTAAATTCTGTTTTGATAACCTTCCTCCGGGCGAATACAAAGTTGGTGAAGAATTTCGTTCGGGTTGGAGGCAAACTTTACCGTCAACTAATTTTTATATAATTCAACTTGCATCGGGAGAAAATATTACTGATTTAATATTTGGTAATACAGAAGATGATAGTGTGCAGCTCGGCTCTATTTGCGGAACTAAATTCAATGATAAAAATCGTGATGGAAGAAAAGTGAGTGGCGAACCGGGAATAGCTGTATGGACTATATATCTCGAAGGTCCGATGAATTTAACTGCGGTTACGGATGGTAATGGTAATTTCTGTTTTTACGGATTGATTCCCGGAACGTACACAGTTAGAGAAGAAAATAAAACCGGGTGGAGACAAACGAAACCTTCTTCAATAACTTATACTCTGGAAGTTGGTAACGGTGATAATTTTACCGGAATTGATTTCGGAAATACAGAAGACCCGACAGTTATACTAGGTACAATCTGCGGAATAAAATTTAATGATATAAACGGTAATGGAAGTCAGGATGGTGGAGAACCCGGAATTGCAAACTGGACTATCGAATTGACCGGCGCTATAACAATGACAACTACAACTGATGCAAGAGGTGAGTTTTGCTTTACTAATTTGATTCTTGGGAACTATATTGTATCAGAGAGAAATAGAGACGGGTGGACTCAAACTGCACCTACCGGCGGAACATACTCAATAGAATTGACCGCTGATCATAATCCGGATGATATTATTTTTGGTAATAGAGAAGATACAACAGTTGTGCTCGGTTCAATCTGCGGAATGAAATTTTTTGATAAAGATGGAGATGGTAGAAAAGGTCTTACTGAACCCGGAATAGCTGACTGGCAAATTAACATTAGCGGACCGGTTGATAGAAGTGTTACAACTGATAAAAATGGTGAATTTTGTTTTGATGATTTACCTCCGGGAACATATATCATTAAAGAAGAACCAAAAACAGATTGGGTACAAACTTATCCAACGTCTCCGGATTCTTATACAGTTACACTTGCATCCGGAGAGAATCTTATCGGCTATTATTTTGGAAATAAGTATGAACCAAAACCGGGTTGTGTTGATCCGCCATCGGGAATGAAAGCATGGTGGAGTTTTGATTATATACCAAATAATTCTACTCCGGATTTAGCCGGATATAATAACGCTGGTACGAAGATGAATGGTCCTACTGCGGTTGCCGGTAAAGTTTTGGGTGCGTTACAGTTTGATGGAGTTGATGATTATGTGGAAGTTGAAGATCATTTCGAATTGAACTTTGGCACCGGTGATTTTTCATTTGATGCGTGGATAAAAACTAGTGACATTGATTGGTTCTCAATGGTACTGGATAAGGCCAGCAGTTATGTAAATCCAATAGGTTATGCTATTTTTCTTCATGAAGGAAATCTTGGTTTATCTCTTTATGACGGATTGGAATCCTCTTATATTTCACCAGTTTTCATTTCAGATGGGATCTGGCATCATATTACAGTAACAGTCTCAAGAACTAACAAGAATGGAATTATTTTTTATCTTGATGGAGTACCAACAACATTTGGTGATCCAACTTTACGTCCCGGCTCGCTTGATAATATTAATGATCTACGAATTGGTCGCCAGTCTACTATCAATGAAAAATACTTTAAAGGAATACTTGATGAAATAGAATTGTTCAATCGTGTAATTACACCAGCAGAAATAGTCTCTATATATAATGCCGGGAGTTCCGGAAAATGCAAACCAACTGATGGACTTACAACTGCGAGTGGGCATGTTTTCCATGATATAAATGGTAATGGCATTGAAGATGCGGGAGACAAGCCATTACCAAACTGGACAGTCTTAATCAACGGACCAACAATTGCCCAAACAGAAACCGATGACGATGGCAATTTTGTATTTACCGGCTGCAAACCAGGAGATTACACTTTATCAGGTGCGGTTCCAAATGAGTGGGGTTGTACTTTTCCTTTTGGCGGTAGATACCAATTTAAATTAGAAGAAGGACAAAGTTTAGCTGCTCATAATTTTGGTTATGCAAATGATCCATGTACTGATGGACAAAAATCCTGGTATCCGCTTGGGAGCGGTGTTAATGGAGCCGTATTAGCTTTAGCAGTTTTGGGAAACGACCTTTATGTAGGCGGAGTTTTTACTAATGCCGGGGGTGTGAACGTAAGAAGTATTGCTAAATGGAATGGTTCAAGCTGGTCTGATGTTGGAGGAGGTGTTATTGGTCAAGTAATGTCGTTTGCTGTTATAGGGAACGACCTTTATGTTGGTGGAGTATTCAGTGCTGCCGGAAATATTAGCGCAAATAATATTGCGAAGTGGGACGGATTAAATTGGTCTTCGCTTGGCGATGGAACTAATGGTGTAGTACAAGCACTCGCTGCAAACGGTACAACTTTATTTGCCGGAGGTGAATTTACAACTGCCGGAAATGTGAATGCGGCACATGTTGCTAAATGGAACGGAAGCAGTTGGTCGGCACTTGGAACTGGGACCAATAATTTCGTTTATGCACTTACAGCATCCGGTAATGATCTTTATGTTGGCGGAAAATTTACAATGGCGGGAAATGTAAATGCAGCACGAGTTGCTAAATGGAACGTCATTAATTCGAGTTGGTCATCCATTGGTACTGGATTAAATAATACTGTATCAGCATTGGCAATAATGAATGGCGAAATTTATGCTGGTGGTTCTTTTAACAATCCCGTAGGATTTAATGCCTTAAATCGAGTTTCAAAGTGGGATGGTACAAATTGGATTACATTGGGAAATGGTGTTAGTGGGAGTGGAACTGTCTATAGTAGTGCCATAGCATTTAATGGTACGGATATGTTTGTCGGAGGTTTATTTACAACTGCTGGAACAGTATCAGCAAATCATATTGCTAAATGGGACGGTAACTGGATGGCTCTTGGCAATGGAGTAGGTGGTTTTTTAAATTCAACTGTTATATTAGCTCTTGCAACAAATGGGACTAATCTTTATGCTGGTGGTTCGTTTACAACAGCCGGAAGAATAGCGGCAAATAATATTGCAAGATATTCATGCAGCAGCACAACTACTTCAGTTGATGATGATCATTCAACAAATATTCTACCTCAGGATTTCAAGTTAGAGCAGAACTATCCAAATCCGTTTAATCCATCTTCAACCATCCGATACCATATTCCAAAAGCGAGTTATGTTAAAATTACTGTATATGATATACTCGGAAGAGAAATTAAAGTGTTGGTGAACGAAATGAAAAATCCCGGTCAGCATGAAGTAGTTTTTAATTCAAAGGGACTTGCAAGCGGAGTGTATATTTACACAATCATAACGAGTGATTATACTCTTAGCAAGAAAATGATTTTGCTGAAATAACAATTCAGAAATATTTTTATTAAGAAGCCGGGGTGAATAGCTCCGGCTTTTTTATATGATTGGCTATGCTTTATATCGACAACTTTATACTGCTTTTTAGTTTGAGGGATAATCCATATTTTTCGGTGAGATAACATCATCTTATTATTCGCATTAAAAATAAAATAAGGAATTTTTAAAATGGCATTTAATCGAGAAGAGGCATTAAAGTATCATAGTGAAGGTAGAAAAGGAAAAATTGAAGTAGTTCCTACCAAGCCATGTTATACTGCACGCGAATTATCACTTGCCTACACACCGGGCGTTGCTGAGCCGTGTAGAGATATTGAGAAGAACGATGACGATGTCTATAAGTATACCGCTAAAGGAAATTTAGTTGCCGTTGTTTCTAATGGAACCGCTGTTTTAGGTCTTGGCGATATTGGTCCGCATGCCGGTAAACCGGTTATGGAAGGTAAGGGTGTTCTATTTAAAAGATTTGCTGACATCGATGTATTCGACATTGAACTTAAAACACATGATGCAAAAGAAGTTATTCGTGCTGTTCAACTTCTTGAACCGACTTTTGGTGGAATTAATCTAGAAGATATTAAAGCACCGGAATGTTTTGAGATTGAAGAAGAGTTAATCAAGACTATGAATATCCCGGTATTTCATGACGATCAACATGGCACGGCAATTATTTCTTGTGCTGCATTAATTAACGCAGTTGAAATTGCCGGTAAAAAATTGGGTCAGGTAAAAATAGTTGTTTCCGGTGCCGGTGCTGCGGCTATATCTTGCTGTAAATTATATGTAGCTGCCGGCGCAAAAGTTGAAAATATTTCTATGTTTGATACCAAAGGTCATATCAATAAAAAGAGAACAGACCTAAATAAGTATAAAGCATTATTTGCACAAGATGTTGAATACAAAGATTTGGCCGATGGCATGAAAGGTGCCGATGTATTTGTCGGGTTATCAAAAGGAAATGTTGTATCTAAAGAAATGGTTAAAAGCATGGCAAAGCATCCAGTAGTCTTTGCAATGGCAAATCCTGATCCTGAAATATCATACGAAGATGGAGTAGATGCACGTAAAGATATTATTATGGCAACCGGAAGAAGTGATTACCCGAATCAAGTAAACAATGTGCTTGGCTTTCCTTTTATTTTCCGTGGTGCTTTGGATGTACGCGCGAAGAAAATTAATGAAGAAATGAAAATGGCTGCTACGCGTGCACTTGCACAGTTAGCAAGGGAAAAAGTACCCGAAGCTGTAATCAATGCTTATGGCGGAAAAGAATTTTCGTTTGGTCAGGAATATATTATACCAAAACCATTCGATCCGCGTGTACTTTGGTATGTTGCACCGGCTGTTGCTAAAGCTGCAATGGATACCGGAGTTGCAAAACAGCCAATCGAAAACTGGACTGCTTACAAAGAACAACTTCAAGAACGTCTCGGATTCTCAACTGAAATTGTTCGTGTTATGGTTCATAAAGCACAGAAGAGCCCCAAAAAAGTTGTTTACCCGGAAGGTGAAGAAGAAAAAATAATCCGTGCCGCTAATACGGCGTATGATGAAAATATTGCCTCACCGATACTTCTTGGTAATGAAAAAGTTATTTCAACCAGGATACAAGATTTAGGATACGATCCATCGAAATTTGAAATAGTTGATCCTGAGAATTCTCATAAAGCCGGTCTGTATGCCGATGAGTTCTATAAACTGCGGCAAAGAAAAGGGATTACACCCCGCGAAGCTAAATTATTAATGAGACAGCCGAATTACTTTGGTTCGATGATGCTTCAGGTAGGAGATGCCGATGCATTAATTGGCGGACTTACTTATCATTATCCCCAGACAATAAAACCGGCTCTGCAATGTATTGGTGTAAAAGAAGGTTTGAAAGTTGTATCGGGAATGTACGTTGTTATTATTAAGAGGAAAGTATTTTTCTTTGCAGATGCAACTGTTAATGTTGACCCCACATCAGAACAGCTTGCGGAAATAGCCATAAGCACTGCCGATGCGGTTAAGAAATTTGATATTGTACCAAAGATAGCAATGCTTTCTTTCAGCAATTTTGGGTCTGCCGAGTATCCCCAATCGATTAAAGTAGCTAACGCTGTAAAAATTGTTAAAGAGAAAAGACCGGATTTGATGATCGATGGTGAAATGCAAGCCGATACTGCTGTAGTACCTGAAAGATTGGAACATGAATTCCCATTCTCTACATTGAAAGGAAATGCGAATGTTCTCATATTCCCGAATCTCGATGCCGGAAATATTGCTTACAAACTCTTCCAGAGACTAACAGACGCAACTGTGATAGGACCAATCTTAATGGGAATGAAAAAACCGGTACATGTTATTCAGCGCGGTGATACCGTCAGTGATATTGTTAACATGACCGCGGTTGCTGTTGTTGAAGCGGAAAGTATTAAGTAAACAGCACTTGTAATATTTAATTATTTAATAAGCGCCCATTTGGGCGCTTTTTTTTATATTATCTACATATTTTTTATAAAAACAGAGAACCGGCGTAATTATTAATGCTGCGGAATGTATTATATATAAGCGCAAGTATCGTAATCTTTTTTGTCGGTTTGATTGTATATGGTATTATTTTAAATCTTAGGGAACAATCCTTAGAAGAAGCATTAAAAGAAAAAGGAATAAGCCGTATTGAAAATGTGAAGCTCGTTATCAGCAGAAAAAATTATCACCTTGAACTCTATTCTAATAAATTACTTGTAAAATCTTATAAAGCAGTTTTTGGAAAAAATAACAGTACAATTAAGATATCTAAAAATGATTTGGTAACCCCGATGGGTGATTATAAAATTTGTGCGATTGATACTAATTCAAAATTTCATAAGTACTTACATTTAAATTATCCGAATGATAAAGATGCAGCCGAAGCTTTGAAACAAGGTTATATAAATAATGATGAATTTGATGCGGTTAATCTTGCATATAAGAAAAATGAATGTCCGCCGGATGAAACGTCGCTCGGCTCAAATATTGGGATTCATGGAATAGGTGAGTATGATCTTATATTCAGAAATCTTCCGTTTATTTTCAACTGGACGGATGGATCTATTGCCGTGAGCAACAAAAGTATTGACGAACTATTTTCGGTTGTTAAAGTTGGAACGCCGGTAAAAATCACATATTGACGATATTAAAAATTGAAACTTAAAACCTTCTACATACTATTTATAGTCTTCACTTCTTATATTTTTTCACAAAATAATAAAGGTTATGAACTGAAGAGTATAGAATTTGTAGGTAACAATTCGATTTCATCTACCGAATTGGAATCTGTAATTATTTCAAAGGAATCACCGGGCTGGTTTTCGCAGTTTATAAATAAATTCACACCATTTGGAGAACCGCTTATTCTTTTTGATTCACTGAATATACCCCCGGATCTTGCCGCTATAAAAAATCTCTATAATTCTAAAGGATTTTTTAAGGTAAAAGTTAATTATAATTATTCTTTAAGTGAAGATGAAGCCGGGCTAGTTTATGTTATCAACGAATCCGATCCGGCATATTTTGAATCGATTGAAATTAACGGATTGAATAATATACCGGGAGAATATTTAGAAAATATCACCGATTATGTTAAGACCGATACAACTACTATTTATTCAAATAATATTCTTGAGAACAAAAAGAATTATACAATTACATTTTTACGTGATCATGGATTTATGCTTGCAGCGTATGATAAACCGAATGTCTACGTTGATACTATACGGAATAAGGTAAAAGTTCAAATTAATTTTGATACCGGGAAAAGATACACTATTGGAGATATTTTCACATTTAGAACCGGAGAAGGGATGTATCTCGTTGATGACCAGCTGCTCAAAGATATTGTTGGAATTAAACCGGGTGATACCTATAGTTATTTTGATATTCAACGCGGACAAGTAAGACTTTACCGGACTGAACTATTTAATTCTGCCGTGATCAACAGCGTTATTTCCGATACAAGCGGAAGCACAGTGCCGTTGAGTATCAGTACTGATGTCGGCAGACTGCACGAACTTTCACCAGAAATTATTGCTAACAACGAAGACAACACTTTTAATCTCGGTCTTGGTTTAAGTTTTGTAAAAAAGAATTTTTTTGGCGAAGCAAGAAAATTTACCGCCGGAATTTCAGCGGCAGCACAGAATATTTCCGAGTTTATCAAAAATCCTTCTTTTAATGATTCGACTGTTTTCGGTTACACTGATGCGCGCGTTTCAATTGAACAGCCGTATCTGCTCGATAAACCGATTAACACAGTGCTCGAAGCATATTACACTCTGCAGAAAAGAAAAGAAGGTTACGATTCACGTCTTTATGGTTCAAAAATAAGTTTTGATTTCGAACTGCCACAGTTTACTTACTTTAATTCCTTCAACGCGTATTTTAATATTGAGCGAGCCGAGTACACTTACAAGCGACCTTATTTGATAAGTCTTCTCAGCAGTAATGTTAGAAACTTCTCGGCTGATCCTATTTCGAAAGATGATGCAGATTCGATCGCCGCGAAATATATCGATAGTTTATTTACAGGCGAGCCGGTTTCAAAGAGTACGAACGAGTTGATCGGGTTTTCGCTCGGTTCGAACAATACAAATGATTTACTCTTTCCAACATCGGGTTACAACTTATCGCTCGTAATTGAAAATGCAAATTCCATTTCGTATTTAATCGGTAAAATTTTTAACTTGGGATTTACACGACCGCTTTACCTGAAAGTGATTGCAACTTCATCGTTTTATCTCCCGGTTTACTCGTCAAATGTTAATTCACTTGGAGTGAAATTTAAAGTTGGAAACATTTTTAATTACAGCGGCGATAAAGCACAAATTTCTTTGAATCAAAGATTATATGCCGGAGGCAGTAACTCCGTTAGAGGATGGGGCACAAGAGAATTAACTCCGCAAGAAGAAATTTTTGATATCAAAAATGTTTCGCAAGAAGACCTCGAGGCAATTTTGTTGAAAGGTGCGGCAACCGGCGGATTCTTTTTATTTGAAGGTTCTATTGAAACACGAAACAGACTTTTTGGAAAATTCGGCACCGCTCTTTTTTTAGATTACGGTAATACATGGAATGATTTTAATGAATTCCGGCTTGATCAAATAGCTGTTGCCGGGGGTTTTGGACTAAGATATTATTCAGATTTTGCCCCATTTCGTATCGATTTTGGTCTAAAACTGATCGATCCGAAAGACAGAAGAAACATTACAGATAAAGTTTTTTGGAAAGATGTTCTTCAATTTCATATCGGGATCGGTGAAGCATTTTAGTACCGATATTTCTTATTGGATTTGTACTTAACATAAGTGTATTATCCCCTTTGTTTAACACGCCATTTTTGAGTAAATTTGTTGTCACTTTTTCCGAGGATAGTAATGATTTCCAGTATGACCGGTTACGGCAAAGGACTAATACAAAATGGGGAGTTGGTTGTAGAAGCTGAAATAAAAAGTTTGAACAGCCGATACCTCGATTTGTCGTTACGTCTGCCTAAGTCTTTATCAGCCAAAGAATTAGAGGTAAGAGAAAAAGTAAGAAGCAGAATAAAACGCGGTAAAATTTATCTTTCTGTTACTGTACGGAAGGGTGATTTTGAAGACCGGTTTAATGAGATTGATCCTAATTATGTAAAATATGCCTTAAAGTTGCTGAAGGATATTAAAAAGGCAGCCGGAATTAAGGATAAAATTAAAATTAGCGATCTCCTTAATTTCCAAAATATGTTTTTTAAAGAGGATGAAGAAAAAGCTTCGGAAGAAATGCCTTTTATTGAGCAAGCGATTGATAAAGCAATTGATAATATGAATAAAATGCGTGAGGCTGAAGGAAGTGAACTGGAAAAAGATATCCGCAAAAGGATTCAAATTATTTATGATATTGTTGACGAAATTGAAAAAAAGAAAGAACAAGGTATTAATGAATATTTTGTAAAATTTAAAGATAAAGCCAGGCAGCTTGTTGGTGATTTAGTTGATAATGAAAACCGCTTGTTAACAGAATTAGCTTTACTTTCGGAAAGATATGATGTAACAGAAGAATGTGTACGGCTAAAAAGTCATCTAAAAATATTTTTGGATACTTTGGATCAAACAGACGATGCCGGTAGAAGACTGAATTTTATTTTGCAAGAGATGAACCGTGAAGCTAATACAATTAACAGTAAGTCGGTATCATCGGATATTTCCCATTCGGGAATTTATATAAAGGAAGAGATTGAAAAAATCCGCGAACAAATTCAAAACATCGAGTGAAAATTGGCAAGTAAATCAAAATTGTTTGTATTCTCTGCGCCAAGCGGATCAGGTAAAACAACTATCGTTCGCGATATTTTAAAGTGTTTCCCGGATTTTAAATTTTCTGTCTCCGCTACAACAAGGAAGAAAAGAAATTCTGAAATTGATGGTATCGATTATCATTTTATTAGTGAAGAAGATTTTAAAAGAAAAATTGATAGTAATGAATTTGTTGAGTGGGAAAAATTCTACGACTACTATTATGGTACTTTGAAATCGGTTATTGATAATAATAATCGGAATGGCTTCAATACTGTCTTTGAAGTGGATGTTAAAGGTGCATTAAGCATAAAAAGAGCTTATCCAAATTCCGTTTTGATTTTTATTGCGCCGCCTAGCATAGAGGAATTAAAGAAACGACTATTAAATCGAAATACTGAAACAGACGTTGATTTTAAAAAGAGAATTGAAAGAGCTGAGATGGAATTGAGTTTTAAAGATAAATTTGATTATGTTGTTTCTAATATTGACCTTGATTATGCGAAAAAAGAAGTAAAAAAAATTATTGAAAATGAATTAACTAAGGAGGACAAATGATAAAACCATTGAATTTAAATACGATAAAAGAGAAAATACCGAATCTCTATGAGGCCGTTATCGTTGCTTCAAGACGTGCACGTAAAATCAATGACGATAACAAAACCGAATTCAATGCAGTTCTTGGAACTATCAGCTCTGGTCATGATGATGATTTTGAAGATAGAGAAAACCCGGAACAATTGAAGCTTTCGCTTGAATTTGAGAAGCGTGAAAAGCCGCATATCCAGAGTATTAAAGAACTTCTTCAAAACAGTATAGAATTTCGTTATAAATCCGAAAAGGATAAGTAAACTTTCCGGTTACTGAAATTAAGAGCGGAGAAAAGTTTCTCCGCTTTTTGTTTTTTAAATAATCTACTTTTTTAACTAAATTCATTTCACAAAAACCGGTTTTTGAAGAGAAAAAAATTGGATAGTGATTTTACAAAACAAGCGATCGAAGCATTAAAAATTCAGCAAGAAATTTTTGACGATCTTTTATTCGAAAAAGAACCGGTTGATTTAAATTACACTTCTTCACCAACTAAAAATCTAATTATATCAGAAAAGGTTGAAATGGATTTGAGTAATAATTTATTTGCAGAGGATTTTGAAAAATCTGAATCACTGGATGAACTAAATTCTAAAATCTGTAATTGCCAAAAGTGTGTACTTGGAAAAACAAGAACAAAATTTGTTTTTGGAGTAGGCGATCCCAATGCTCATGCTATGCTGATTGGCGAAGCACCCGGAGCAGATGAAGATATTCAAGGTGAACCTTTTGTTGGTAGAGCCGGTAAACTTCTTAATGATATTTTAAAAGCTGTTAACCTGGGAAGGGATGAAGTTTACATTGCGAATATTTTGAAATGCCGTCCGCCGGGTAACCGCGATCCGCAGCCGATAGAGATGGAAACATGCATGCCTTATCTCTACAAACAAATTGATTTGATCAAACCAAAAATAATTTTATGTTTGGGTAGAGTAGCGGCTAACGGATTACTCAATAAAAAATTATCACTTGGTGATCTGCGCAATAACATTTACGAGATTAACGGAATTAAAGTGATGGCAACGTATCATCCGGCAGCGCTTTTAAGGAATCCACATTGGAAACGCGGCTGTTGGGAAGATGTTAAAAAATTCAAAAAATTATACGATGAATTATTAGCTAATTAAAATGGCAAAGAAAACGAACACACGTTTTAAGAACAGTAGAGAAAATGTCGATATAGAAAAATTGAAAGCCGGTGCAAAACAGCCGCCTTCTGCTGTTGAAGTTGAAGCATCTGTGTTAGGCGCTATGCTCATTGAAAATGATGCGGTACCGAAAGCAATTGAAGTTTTAAAACCTGATGCTTTCTACGAAAAAAAGAACCGCATTATTTTTGAATCGATGATGTCGCTTTATGAAGCCGATGAACCGATCGACACTGTTTCTGTTTACGAAGAATTAAGAAAATCAGGCAAAGCCGATGAAGCCGGCGGTGCCGCTTATATTAGCAGACTTACACAAGATATATCTTCTGCTGCCAATATCGATTACCACGCGCGCGTTGTTTTGGAGAAATGGATTCTGCGGCAGTTAATATCTGCGTCTTTTGATATCGCTCATAATGCTTATGAGGGAAGTGAGGATGTGTTTGATCTTTTGGATAACGCCGAAACAAAAATTTTCCAGATTTCTGAAGAGGGAATTAAAGAATCATTCAAATCGATGGACAAAGCAGTTAAAGAAGCTTTGGAATTGATTGAAGCAATCCACTCAAAAAATATATCTACGTTTTCAGTTCCTTCCGGATTTTTTGAATTGGACGAACTTCTTGGCGGATTCCAAAAATCAGATTTGATTATCGTTGCTGCTAGGCCATCGATGGGAAAAACGGCCTTCGCGATGTCTGCCGCACGCAATGCTGCAATCGATCACAATATTCCGATCGGAGTTTTTAGTCTCGAAATGTCTACAATTCAATTAGCAACAAGATTAATCTCAGCCGAAGCAAGAATCAATGCTCACAATGTAAGAACCGGTAAATTTAAAGCCGAAGAAGGCGCAAAGATTAGCCGCACCGTTCATAAGTTAAGTAAAGCACCGATTTTTATTGATGATACACCGGGAATATCAATTCTTGAATTACGAGCTAAAGCCCGCCGCTTGAAGAATGAAAAAGGTATTGGAATGATAATCGTTGATTACTTGCAATTGGTTAATCCTTCTTCATCAATGGAGAGCCGCGAACGTGAAATTTCTTCTATCTCTCGTTCGTTAAAAGCACTCGCTAAAGAACTGAACATTCCGGTAATAGCATTATCGCAGTTGAACCGGGCTGTTGAATCGCGATCCGATAAAAAACCGATGCTTTCTGATTTGCGTGAATCGGGATCAATAGAACAAGATGCAGACGTTGTTTTGTTTTTGTACCGACCGGAAATGTACGGCATAACAAGTTTTGGTACCGGCGATATGCAAGGTGAAACTACAGAAGGTGTTGCAGAAGTTATTGTTGGTAAACAGAGAAACGGTCCAACCGGTGAAGCACGATTGAAGTTTATAAAAGATTATGCACGGTTCGAAAATCTTGAAAGATTCCGCGCACAATTACCGGCTGGAGAAGAACCGGTTGCTGCTCTTGAAGAACCGCCGTTTTAATGAATGAGCCTATGATTGTATGAAAAAATTTTTAACAAAAACTTTTCTTCTCTCAGTCTTTTTTTCTTTCTTTTCCATTATTCCATCTTTCCATTATTCCCAATCAGTCTATACCCAGCAAGATGTTAATGTTTGTAATTCAAAATTTCAGTTAGCTGTTGATAAAAATCTTTCTGCGAAGCCAATCAATGAAATAATAATAGAAATTGCTAAAAGTTTTTTAGGAACCGATTATGCAGCTAACACTTTAGAGGTGGGTGACAAAGAAAAACTTGTTGTTAACTTAACCGGGTTAGATTGTTACACTTTTTTGGAAAGTGCAATTGTATTTGCAAGAACAATTAAAAATGGTTTAACAAACTTTGAAGATTACCAGAAAGAAC
>DYJK01000120.1 GCA_020723165.1 Melioribacter roseus
TGCTGCCTATGATCGAAATTTTTCTTTTGATCAGAAATTTATTTTCCACCGGTGCAGACCTCACCTTCCAGTGAGTTAATCCTTCAAGACTAATTAACGGAAAAATAAAGCGCAGAGAGATTGTAGAGATTAAAAGAAGATTGAACATAAAAACTGCAAGATAAATACCGGTCTGCAGATAAAAATTTCCTAAGCCAACGTACCGTATACCGGCAACACTGGAAATGAAAATAACTATGAGAAAAATTAATACAATGAAATGGATTACCTGGCTTGGTTCGCGGATGAAAAGGTGAATATCCCTTTTGATGATTGCTTCTGTCTGGCTTTTTAGTGACGACTGTTTGCTGAAAGAAAAAAATGTCTCCTCATGATTTTTTGTTGCGTTATTTTCAGCATTAAGTTTTATATTCTTAAGCCATGTCTCGAAGTACCACCTACGCCCAAGTCCCAGTGCGATCATGAATAAGAATATTGATGTTAAAATCTGCTGCAAGCTTAGTATAAGTGCGCTTGATATTTCATTGCGTGTTATCCAGTATGCAGCTTCAGATAACCAGTTATTGGGCAAAAGTTTAATAACCGGTGAGATAAATTCTCCAAGGTATTGGTTCGTGTCAACGAACGGGTAGAGTTTCATTACAGAGGTTGCGAGATGAACGGGGGAATTTATTTTAAAGAATAAGAATATTGTAACGACATATGCGGATGCAATAAAAAAGACAACTTTTCTAAATCCGAATTTTGCAGCAGCTTTAATAATCAACAAGAGGAGAATTACACCGAGCGAACCGGCAGAAAATATAAACGGGATGAAATTGAAAATGAACAAGAACAGAAATGAAAAGATGTTAAGTTTGAAATAAACCGAATAACCGGCTAATACTGATAGCAAAACCAAAAGGAGAGTGGATGAGCTGTAAAAGAAGTTATCTAAAAATTTGATAACAAAAATTTTTGATGATGGAACCGGTTTGCTGAAAAGGAAATTTACCTCCGATGATTTGTAAAGTGTAGAATAAGAAACGATTGTGTTGCCGATATTAACGGCAACAAAAAAAATGAACAGAATCATCGAAATAAATTCGTGCAGCAGAAACAAACCGACTTTTACTTCTACAACAATAAAATTGATAAACTTTTGCGAGAACCAGAACGCACCGAGTGCAAATCCGAGGTATATGATCGAACTGCCGAAATTTTTGAGTACCGTTTCAAAATTAAGTTTGCTATTGAGCCGCATGAAAATTACAAGTTTGTATTTCAGTATGTAAAGTAGCTGGCTCATTCTTCTTCGTTTGTTAGCTGGATGAAAAGTTCTTCAAGGTTATTGTTGCGGTCTTCTTTAAGTTTTCTCAGCGCATCAATCGAATCATCAAAAATCAAAGCCCCTTTATTGATAATGCCGACTCTTGTACAGATTTCTTCCACAATGTGCAGACTATGTGTTGACATGAAAATAGTTCTACCGTCATTCACTTGCGCAGTGAAAAATTTTTTAATTACAAATGCCGATTGCGGATCGAGGCCAACCATCGGTTCATCTATGATAATTACAATCGGTTCATGAAGGAACGCCGAAGCAATTGTAATACGCTGTCTCATGCCTTGTGAATATTCTTCGGTGCGTTTATCGATCCAGCTTCCAATTTTCAAATAATCGATAAGTTCGTCAACCTTTAATTTTAATTTGTCTTTGGCAATATTGTATAGCCCGCCGCTGAATAGAAGAAATTCTCGGCCGGTAAGTTTATCATAAAGGAATGGTTGATCCGGTACGTAACCGATTTTCAATTTTGACTCGATCGGTTTACGCCACACATTTTCACCATCGATAAATATTTCTCCTTCGGTGGGTGAGAGAAGTCCGGTAATCATTTTGATTGTTGTTGTTTTACCGGCACCGTTAGGACCGAGGAATCCAAAAAGTTCACCTTTGTCTATGGTTAAGTTCAGATTATTTACTGCGGTGAAAGACCCGAAATTCTTTTTTAGGTTCTTTAATTCAAGCATATTTTTTAAACTCTGAGCAAAGCGAAGAGTCTGTCTTTTGATTTGTTAATTATAACTCATTGTGTAAATAAAAAATCAAAGCACGGAAACTGTTGTCAAAGGACTTCTTAGAAGAAATAGTCCATAAAACAAAGATTGTTTTTATTAACACGGCTTAAAAGATTATGTAAAAATTAAATTTGTAGGGCGATTCGCTGAATCGCCTATGTAAATATTAATTGAATTAAAAATTGTATTTGTTCAAAATAGTCGAAACAGCGTTTCGACCTACAATTATGAGTTCCGTGCACAATTTCAATCTAACATGTTTATTAATATTTCGGGAACAAAATCATTAAACTTTTATCGGTTCGCAATCTTCAAATGTAATGATCTTCAAATCATCGTTGGATGGATTAACCATAGAAGCGATGCGTAATTCCTGGTTTGTTATTGCGGCATAAAGAATATTTTTTGATGCAAGAGCATTCATCGAAGCAGCATCTTTCTTTTCACAAATATCGTTAAAATGTTCAAGCATCATTTGCAGCGCACCTTCATCAAGTATATATCCATGATCAGATGCAATTTCGTAGCAGATAGCAAGCATTTCGCGCGGCGTGTAATCATTGAATTCAAAAATATTCGGGAAACGATTTTTAAGCAGCGGGAATGAGTTTATAAATTGATTCATTTCTTTTTTGGGACCGGCGATTACAACTAACAATTTATTTTTTAATTCTTCCATTCTTGTCAATAATGTTTCCAGAACATTCCATCCCGGTGTATCATCTGATTGAAGCAGTAAGTGTGCATCGGCAAGGTAGAGAATTCCTCCCTTTGCTTCGTTGATTATTTTATCTGTCTTGCTGATTGTTTGTTCAGTATAGCTTCCTACCAGGTCGGCCCTTCTTGCGGTTATGACATTTGCTTTATCAATTAAGCCGAGCTCGTGCATTATATTCGCAAAGATTTTAACGACCGTAGATTTGCCAACACCTGGGTTGCCGTTAAAAATACAATTCAAGTTTGGGGCTATAACGTGCAAACCTCTCTCTTTTTTAAGCTGTGCTATTTTTGAACCGCCGATCATTTTAAATATTTCTTCTTTAACGTTTGTTAGACCGGTTAAAGAATTAAGCTGGTCAATGTATTCCTGGAGTTTGAGCGGATCGCCCTTAACACGGTAATCGGTTGCTTGCGTGGTTCCGGAGAGAGCTTCTTTAATATCTTGTACAACGATCAAATTTAATTTTTCATCGGTTCTTTCTGTTTGCGGTAAATCTGCAATTCTTAAAAGCATTTTTTGTTTGATCGATTCAAGAAGATTGCGTACGATTCTCGCATTGCCGAATTTTTTATCCCTTCCTTTATAAATTTCTATGAAATGTTTTTGTAACAGTTCTTCAGCTTCTTTTTCAATTAATTTTTTTTCTTTTTTCAATGAACGGTGAACGATCTCCAATAAATCCGACGGTGAGTAATCTTCAAATGTTAATGATTTTGTAAATCGGCTCTGCATACCGGGATTACTTGCAATAAATTTTTTCATTTCATCTGTATATCCGGCTGCAATAACAATAAACTTACCGCGTTCATCTTCCATTCGTTTTAATAATATATCGATCGCTTCTTTGCCGAAATCATTGCTGGAACCATCAGGTTTAACTAAGGCATATGCCTCGTCAACAAATAGAGTGCCGCCAATAGCTTTATCAATCATTGTAGTAGTCTTTTCTGCAGTTTGACCGACATAGCCGGCAACTAAACCTTGCCGATCGGTTTCTACTAAGTGTCCCTTGGTTAAAACGCCTAGTGCTGAAAATATTTTGCTGAATATCCGTGCGATGGTTGTTTTGCCGGTGCCGGGATTACCGAGGAATAAATAATGTGCGCTGAATTTATCTCTTAAATCTTCTCCTTGTTCCGCAAAGAAACGCGCAAGTTTAACGAGATCATTAATTTCCTTTTTAACTGTTTCTAAGCCGACAAGGTGGTTTAATTCGCTTAGTGCACTCTCGAGTTCTTCTTCATTAATAGTTAAAACAATTTTTTTGCCGTCAGATTTTTTAGATAATCCTGGTATATCATCAATTGTGATTGTGTTCAATTGATCTTTTGTTCGTTCCTTTTCAGGAATGCTTAAAACACGTTTACCCAAATTGATTTTTGCGTCATCAAAAATATTTCTAACAAGCCGGGCATTGCCGAATGTTTTATCTCTTCCGCGGTAAAGTGTAGTAAACTCTTTTTTAAGTTCATCTTCGGCTGAGCTTTCAATTTTGTATTCTTCTTTTTTCAGATACCGCTGAAGAATCTGGATCAACTCATCCGGGGTGTAATCTTCAAATGTAAACGTGTGAGTAAATCTCGATTTTAGGCCGGGATTTGAATTCATAAATGATTGCATTTCCTCTGTATAGCCGGCGGCAATAACAGCAAATTCACCTTTCTTATCTTCCATACGTTTTAGGAGAACATCGATTGCTTCTTGACCGAAATCTTGTGTACCTCCTTTTTTAATAAGGGTATAAGCTTCATCAATAAATAGCACACCACCGGTTGTATCGTTAATTATTTTTTCAGTTTTTTGTGCTGTCTCGCCGATGTACTGGCCAACCAATGCAGAACGGTCTACTTCAATCACATGTCCGTTTGGTAGAATTCCCATAGCTCTAAAAATATTTCCTAATAAACGTGCAATTGTTGTTTTACCGGTTCCGGGGTTGCCGAGGAAAATAATATTTGCAGAAAATTTTTCTTCAGTCTTTAAGCCGTATTTTTTCCTTTCCTTCATGAATTCCAAATAAGAAATAAAATCGCGTACGGCTTGTTTAATATTTGTTAAACCAATATACGAATCGAGTTCTGCCATCAATTCGTTCAATGATCGTGTATCTTCAATTTTAGGTGGAACTTTTTGTTCGGTTTTTTCTTTTTTCTTTTCACCATCAGTCTTGTTACTTACTTGTGAAATTTCATCTTCAGGAATAATTACGGAAGCGATTCCAAAATATTTTTCGGCAACCTTAAAGTTGTTGATGTATATTTCAACTTTGGCCTGTCCATGCTGCCATGCTTTATCGTTATCGATGTTTAATGTTTGTGCAAAAATAATTGAGTCCCAATCACCGGGTATGTTGAGCCGGAAATCATTTCTGCCGATTTCATAATCGTTTAAATACCAAACGACAGAAGAATTGCACGCCCTATTTTCTTTACCGAATAAGGGGTTGTTAAATATAACTTCAACACCCACAGAAGGGATGTTCTTATTGATCTGTTTGAAAAAATGCCTCTTCTTGAGTTTAAGATCTTTATAAGCATCAAAAATTTTTACTGAAAAAACATCTACATATTCATTTGGATAGTAAACCGCATTGGTTTTATACTCTTCATTTGTAGTTATAGATTTCGTGACCGGCTGGTCGTAAACAGTATCTGTCTTGGTTTTCCTTTTTGATTGTTTGACTTCACTTTCAATTTCTTGTTCTTCGGCAAGGACATATTTTTGAAGTAGATTATAGAGCTGGCTGAATTTTTTATTTTCTTTGTATCTAGATTTTAGTACTTCTGCTTTTTTGAATGCCGGTTTGTATTGAAACATCTGGTACATTGCTTCAATTTCTATTAGCTCAATTTCAGGGAATTCCTTTTTGAATTTAGAATCTTCAAGAATTTTTTGAACTGCAAAAAGAGTAAACCAGTACTCTTTACCTTTCTGAGCATTTATAGCATCGTCAATTAACTCTTTAACATTATTTTTAGTAACAATAAAATCATCGGTGAAATAAACTTTAGCTTTCTGGAACCACTTGCGTATGTTCGCCCAACTAGCATTATCTCCGCCATCAATTAAAAGACCGAGTGCAAGGGTCTTGTTAGCATCGTCAAATTTTCTTAATCCGGCAAGTGCACGGGCTTGCGTGATATACGTCCAGCTTAATAAATTTTTCTCTTTAGGAATAGTTTTATCAATATCTGCAACCGCACCCTCATAGATGCCCATTCTTGTTAGTAGATAAGCCCTAAAGAACCGTGTTTTGGCAGAATCACCTTTTAATTCGACGGCGAGATTTGCAAATTCGATTGCTTTAGTAGGATGTCCATTCTCTAAGAATGCCCAAGCTAAACAGATAGCAGCTTCGCTGTCGTCTGGGCGGTATTCATAAACTTTTTCAGCGGCTGTTAAAGCTAATCGAAACCTTCCATTCCAAAGATGTTCGTAAGCTTCGGATTGCAGACTATTTAGTTCTTCGTTTGTCATTATTCAGCAAATAAGAAGATTTTATAATTGCTTTTTAGAAAATATAAAAAGTTCTATGTATTTACTATAACAGATTTTGAATAAAAAAATTATTGATAAACTTATTCGATTAATAAACGTCTAAAGAACAAATTATAAGGAAGTAAATAATGAAATCAAGAGTTATCTCCGGTTTTTTGTTGTTGACTATGCTGGTAACCGGTTGCAGCTTTTGGGGCGTACGTGGGAGTGGAAAATTAAAATCTGAAGCGCGTAAAGTAGGTGATTTTTCAAGGATTGATGCCTCTGGCGCATTTACTGTAAATGTTAAAGTTGGACCATCACCATCTATTAAGATTCAAGCTGAGGATAATCTTTTACCGCTTATTAAAACATATGTACGTGGAAAATCACTCGTAATTGATACTAAGAAAAATATTTCTCCACGTAAAGAGATTAAGATTTATATAACCACTAATGAACTTGACGGTATTGAGTGTTCCGGTGCTAATGATATTAATGCAGATGGAATTAACAGCAAGGATTTCGATGTAGAATTAAGCGGTGCCGGTAGTATCGATCTTCAAGGTGAATGTGAAAAGGTTCATGCAGAAATTTCCGGTGCCGGGAATATTAATGCTAAACATTTAAAATCCGATCATGTATTTATTTCAGTAAGCGGTGCAGCAAGCGCATCAGTCTATGCACGTAAATATTTAGATGCTTCAGTGTCAGGTGTCGGGTCAATAGAATACTATGGTGATCCAAAAGAGACGAATACAAATGTTTCGGGGGTTGGTTCTATAACAAGGAAATAAATTCGATGCATACTATACTCCTAAAGCAGAGTTGATGTTTGTCGGCTCTGCTTTTTTTATATCTTTTCTTATCTTTACATCAATAAAAATGGTCAAATCATGGAAAAAGTTAAACCGTTAATTGGCATTGTGATGGGAAGCGAATCAGACCTCCCATTAATGGGTAAAGCAGCAGAAATTTGTAAGGAATTTAATGTTCCTTATGAAATGAGAATAATCTCTGCTCACCGGGCTCCAAATAAATTAAAAGAGTTTGTCTTTAACGGTGAAAAGAAGGGAATAAAAGTTTTTATAGCCGGTGCCGGTTTAGCTGCACATCTGCCCGGTGTAATTGCATCTTATACACATCGACCGGTGATAGGTGTGCCATTAACAAGCGGAAGTTTGAAAGGTTTAGATTCTTTATTATCCATCGCCCAAATGCCCGGTGGAATACCAGTTGCTACTGTTGCTATTGATGGTACTAAAAATGCTGCTCTTCTTGCAATACAGATGCTCGCTTTATCAAATAAACAGTTAGAACGAAAATTGATTAGTTATAAAAAGAAAATGGAAAAGGCTGTTATTAATAAGGATAAAGAATTAATGAAGGGTAAGTAATTAATCTAAAGTGTAGATAGGGTCACCTATAAATTTCTTTTCGTCCCAAGTAAAGCTAATTCTTTTTGGTTCAGTTCTGAAATCGCAATCGTTGTAGTCGCAATACTTACAGCAGTTTTCTTTGCAATAATCCATGTGAATTCTGACACTCGTATTTGGAATAATTTTCTGGAAAGAATCTTCAATTTGTTCCTCTTCCAAATGTGAATCCCTTATCGAAAAGAAATAGGGAAGTATCAGGTGGAAATCAATGAATAGATTTTCTCCCGATTTCCGAAATCTAAAGTGATGAATATCGATCCAGAAATTCTTTTTAATCTCATTTAATCTTACTGTTATCGTATGCAGTAATTCTTTATCAGTTTCATTCATTAATCCGCCCACGGACTCCCTAATTAATTTATATCCCGTGTAAAGAATATTTATTGCTACTGCAATTGCAATTATCGGATCGAGAATCAGGTAACCGGTAATCAGAACAAGTATCAATCCGATAACAACGCCAATACTAGTAAAAGAATCCGTTAGAACGTGTTTACCGTCTGCAATTAGTGTTAAAGAATTTGTTTCTTTTCCTTTCCGAACAAGAAAAACTCCGAGTGCAAGATTAACACCGCCGGCAATACCAACAATGATAGTTCCCACATCGAGTTTTTGTGTGGTTACTCCAACAATTAAGTCTTCTACCGAGGTATAAATAATAGTAATTGCAGCAATGATGATTAATAGACCTTCAATCCCGGCAGAAAAATATTCGATATTGCCGTGACCATAAAGGTGCGATTCATCGGCTGGCTTTGAGCTGATATAAATACTCAACAATGCCATCGATGTTGCGGCTATGTGGACGACCGATTCAGCAGCATCCGAAAAAATTGCCGTTGAATCGGTTAAGATATAAGCAGTGGTTTTAGCCAGAAACATTCCGATACCAACACATAGAGAAAGCCACGCTGCTCTTTTCTTGTCGATCGATAATAAGTTATTCAGCATTAGAAATAAATCAATTATTCATTGGCAATATAATTTTATTCAGGTCTATTTAAAAATCGGATACGATAAATTTATGTCCGATTAGAATTTGAAAAATGAAGAAATTCTTTCTCACTGTTAGGAAAGGGGACTACAACTATCATTTTGACCTAAATAAAATATAAGAAAACATTAGTAAAATTTGAATTTTACTTGGCATATATTGTGCAAACTCAACGATCGAAAGAACAAAATTAGAGAATGAGATGCACAGTCATATTTTAGAAAAATATCACCAAAAAGATCGAAGTAACCTTATTGCTCTTTTACAAGATGTTCAAGAGGTATATGGATATTTGCCTGAAAAAGCTCTTAGAGATATTTCTAATCATATTGATATTCCACTTAGCGGGGTTTATGGTGTTGCAACTTTTTATAACCAATTTAGATTAACACCGCTTGGCAAAAATGTAATAAGGGTTTGCAGAGGCACTGCTTGCCATGTCAAAAATTCTGCAAACATCCTAACTGCAATGGAAACTGAACTAGGTATCCAATCCGGGCAAACAACACGGGACAAATTATTTACACTTGAAACAGTTGCATGTATAGGTGCGTGTAGCATTGCACCGGTAATAAACATCAATGAAGAATATTATGGAAGGGTTACAGTCAAAGAAATTCCCAGAATATTAAATAAATACAAAAAAGAAGAAACAGTAAAACATAAACTTGAAGAGAAAGTGAGTGCTTAATGAAAAGTTATTTAGAAAAATGCTGCGATCAATGCTGGCACTCTGTAGATACACCTTGTGATCAATTTGTTGCTTGTTGTATTGAAGGACCGCTATGCCATAAAGATGATGAATGCACAAAAAAATATAAGTCGTTACAAAATCAATTAAAAAATATTGAACACGATCTGCCTATTATTTTTATTGGTATGGGCACATGCGGACTTGCATCAGGTGCGGATAAAGTAAAGAATGCAATAGAAGAAGAGTTAGTCAAATTAAATATTAATGCTTTAATAATGCCGACCGGTTGTATCGGTTATTGTGCAAAAGAACCAATCGTAGATGTTAAGTTACCCGGGAAAGATAGAACTTCTTATTGCGAAGTTTTTCCAAAAGATGTTCATGAGTTGATTAAAACAACGATTGTTGATAAAGGTATTTTTAAGAAAAAACTTTTAGGAACATACGGTAACCATTCCGAAAATATTCCTAATATAAATCATACATCTTTTTTTAAACGCCAGCAAAAAATTGTACTGAAAAATTGTGGTGTTATCAATCCCGATTCTATCGATGAATATATTGCCCACGGTGGTTTTAAAGCATTGGACAAAGCTCTAAGAATTTTAACACCCGAAAAAGTTGTTATTGAAATTAAAGAAAGTGGATTGCGCGGAAGAGGGGGCGGAGGATTTCCGACCGGTATAAAGTGGGAACTTGCTCACAAAAAAGATTCTCATGAAAAATATATTATATGCAATGCAGATGAGGGCGATCCGGGCGCATTCATGGATCGTTCCGTTTTAGAAAGCGATCCGTACAGAATTATTGAAGGAATGATAATAGGTGCATATGCAATCGGTGCTTCATCAGGATACATTTATTGCCGTGCTGAATATCCGCTTGCCATAGAAAGATTGAATCATGCTCTCAAAAAATGCCGAGAATACGGGTTACTCGGGAAAAATATTTTAAACAGCGATTTTGATTTTGACCTGAAAATAAAAAAGGGCGCCGGTGCATTTGTCTGTGGTGAAGAAACGGCTTTGATAGCATCGATAGAAGGTAAAAGAGGAATGCCCCGTCCCCGTCCTCCGTATCCATCTGATTCCGGTCTTTGGGGCAAACCGACGGTTATCAACAACGTAGAAACGTTTGCAAATATTAGTAACATAATCAATAACGGCTCTCAATGGTTTTCTTCAATTGGTACTGCTTCAAGTAAAGGTACAAAGGTTTTTGCATTGAGCGGTAAGATTGCAAACAGCGGTTTAGTAGAAGTTCCAATGGGAGTTACTCTGAAAGAAATTGTCTTTGAAATCGGCGGCGGTATTCCGGATGATAAAAAATTCAAAGCTGTTCAAATCGGTGGTCCTTCAGGAGGGTGTTTACCGGAATCTGTTATAAACACACCGGTAGATTATGAATCGCTTAAAAGTGTCGGTGCTATGATGGGTTCCGGCGGTTTTGTTGTTATGGATGAAGATATATGTATGGTTGACGTTGCCAAATATTTTTTAACGTTTATTAAAAATGAATCGTGCGGTAAATGTGTTCCATGCCGGGAAGGTACTAAGCGTATGCTGGAAATAATCGAACGCATACCGGTTAGATATGAAACCAACGGAAATAAATTAGATCAACTTCAAAGATTTAAAGGTGTGATTCATTTACAAAGATTGGCAGATGTTATCCGCGATACATCACTTTGCGGATTAGGACAAAGTGCGCCAAACCCTATTCTATCCGGGTTACGATATTTCCGTGATGAATATGAAGAGCATTTGTTTGATCGAAAGTGTGAAGCAAAAGTTTGCAAACCTTTACTTACTTACGAAATCAATCCGGAGATTTGTAATGGGTGTGGTGTGTGTTTAAGAAAGTGCCCCGTTGAAGCGATTGTTGGTGAAAAGAAACAAGCTCATCATATAATTGAATTAAAATGTACAAAATGCGGAATGTGCTTTGAATCGTGCCGATTTGAAGCCATAAATGTGAATTGATATTGCCCTGGAGAAAAAAAATGGTTGAATTAACAATAAATGATCTAAAAGTAAAAGCTGAAGAAGGG
>DYJK01000121.1 GCA_020723165.1 Melioribacter roseus
TTGTTAAACCGCGCATTAAAATTGAGAGATGCCAGATCATTCCGAGCCCGGCATGTGGTCCTCCAATACCTTTTCCGGCTAAACCCTCAAAGTAGTATGGATTGTAATTACTGAATAAAAATTTTCTTGTGTTTTTGTAAACCGAGTCGTTGGCATCTATTGCGTTAAGATACGGAAGTGAAAGAAGACTAGGAATGTTTGCATCGTCCATAAATAATTGATTGCCGAATCCGTCTACTTCATATGCAAGCATTTTTCCAAAGTGAAGATGTTCTGCCGTTGCGTATTTGTTCAATGCTTGTTCTACTTCATAGGCAAGCAGACTAAACTGGCGTGCAAGCGCCCGATCATATCTACCTTGAATGAAAATTCTATTTAGTTGTTTGAGTGATACAACCGCAAAATAGTTTGATGGGATAAGAAAAGGAAAAATTGTTGCATCATCGCTCGGACGGAAGGTTGAGCAGATCAATCCAACCGGGTTTACCGGGTTGCCGTATCCGCCGAGGACAACTCCATCGGTTGCCCATGCTGTTGTTCGCATAAAAGAATAGGGACTGTTACCATCTTTTCTCTGCTGTTCGCGAAAAGTTTTCAAAATTAATTTTGCCGCTTCCGTAAATTGATCATTAAAGATTGATTTATCGCCCGTTGTTCTCCAGTAATTGTATGCAAGCCGAACCGGGTAGCAGAGTGAATCAATTTCCCATTTCCGTTCATGGAGTTCCGGTTTCATTTCTGTAATATCGTCTTTCCACGGACTTTCACCGGGTCCGTCATTAAATGCGTTTGCATACGGATCGATTAAAATATTTTTTATTTGCCGGTTGATAACGCCAACAATCAAGTCTCTTAATTTTTCATCTTTACGGACTAATGGTAAATAGGGCCAAACTTGTGCTGTGGAATCACGGAGCCACATTGCATGTATATCACCGGTGATTACAAATGTATCCGGCTTGCCATCAATATATTTAAATGTTACGGTTGTATCGAGAGTGTTCGGGAAACAATTTTCAAAAAGCCATGCGAGTTCTTCGTCTTTAATTTCTTTTTTCATTTCATCAATTTTAGCTTCAACAGCATGGCTTACAAATTTTCTATCTGAAAGCTTGGGTCGTTTTGATTGAAACGGTAATAGTTGGGAACTGTAATTAAGACTCTCCTTAGCGGCAAATATTTTATTTGATAAAGTTAGTCCGGCTAAAGCTAATCCGCTTGTTTTGATAAAGTTACGTCTTGATTTCATTATTCACCGGAACCTACTTTTGAAATTATAGCCGCCCATCCGCCGCCCGGTGCAAGATGGATATTCATTTTAGTTTCGTTGGTAATTTCTTGCGATAATTTTTTATAATCATTGGCATTCCGGTCGGCATTAATGCCATCTTGCCAGATATCAATTTTGTAATTGCCTTTTGGAAGAAAAGAAAAATCTAAATTAAAATCACGTGGTGTCCAATTCGTCATTCCGCCTATATACCATTTATCACCGTTGCGTCTTGTCGTTATAATATATTCACTCACTTTTGCTTCAAGAACTTTAGTATCATCCCAAACGGTAGGAACTTGTGATAAAAATTCCAAACACTCAGCTTCTTTGTAATAGTGGGTCGGGCTATCGGCAAGCATTTGAAGCGGACTTTCGAAATTAACATACATTGCGAGCTGATGACAACGTGTACCTTGACTCATAGGAGTTTCCCAGATATAACGGAATGCGTTTTGGGTTGCGTTAATCATAGCGCCGGGTGTGTAATCCATCGGTCCGGCAAGCATGCGGATGAATGGTAGTGTAACAGCCATCCATGGATTTGCGTCTTCGCTCCATTTACTGTTTTCTAATCCTTTTACTCCTTCATTTGTAATTACGTTTGGGTATGTTCTATAAAGTCCGGTTGGTTTGTATGCGCCGTGAAAATCGACAAGTAATTTTCTCTTTGCGGCTTCGCGAGCTATCTTATAATAATATTGAACAACCGGCTGATCATCGCGCTGCATAAAATCGACTTTAATTCCGGCAGCTCCCCATTTTGCAAATTGGTCTAAAGCTTCGGTTAGTTGATCGTCGAGCGTTTTCCAGATTACCCACAAAATTATTCCAACATTTTTTTCTTTACCGTACCTGATAATTTCTTCAACATCCATTTCTGGATTTAGTTCAAGCAGATTACCAAGTTTGTACCAGCCCTCATCAAGTATTACATATTCGATTCCGTATTTGGAAGCAAAGTCGATATAATATTTATAAGTAGCAGTGTTGACCCCGGCGCGGAAATCGACATTGTAAATGTTATTGAAGTTCCACCAATCCCATGCAACTTTACCCCGTTTAACCCATGAGAAATCGATTTTTGAATCTTGTGGTTTTGCAAGTTTATAGATAATTGTACTTGTTATAAAGTCGCTATCATTTTCGGAGAGAACAATAACACGCCACGGAAAATTTCTTGTGCCGCTTGTTTTAGCGATGTATTCTTTCCTTTCCACTACATAGATATCTCTATCGTTTCTAGCAGTGTCTCTTGCCGGGTAAAATGGAAATAAACCGACTAAACTTTTCGAATTTATCCCGGTACCGGTTAGATACATCCCGGCATAATCTTCAAGATCAGCTTCTGTAATAACTGCTTTCTTCCCGTCGTTAAAATCGATCAATGCCGGTAGGGAACAAAATCTTTTCGATGTAACTTCGCTTAATTTTACCGGGAGGTACAATCTTTCGGAATGGGACATGAAACTTTTTTCTTCGGGGAAAAAGATTTTGTAATCATCGTTAAAATTAAATTCTACTTGTTCGTTATAAATAGTTATTTCTTTTTCATAATTAGTCTTGAATCGGTAGGCAATCCCGTCATTGTAAACACGGAATACCACGGAAAAATTTTTGAAGAATAATTCCAGCTCGTTATAATTATCTATTATACTTTCAAACTTTTGTTTTACTACCGGTTTAATTACCTGGTTTACCGTGTGCTTTTCTGTTTTTAATAATTTTGAGTTACGACCTAATACACTTTCGCCTAAATCGAGAGAGATTAACGAATTTGATGTAATTTCTTTCCCTTCGAAGAAAAGAGAATATGCAAGTCTTTCTAGCGTTGTGATCCTGACTTCAATTTTGCTGTTAGGAGAGAGAACTTTAATATCTTGTGCATTAACCGAATATGATGCGGTAAAAATAATTGTTAGTAGAATTCCAGCCTTTAGAAACTTCATTTTGTGCCTCGTGCAAAAATTAGTTGCTTAGAAAAAAATAACCAGCCGGGATAGTTTGCCTTGTGATACCGGGTCCTTCGAATTCGACCGTAAGATTTTGGCCGCCTCGTTTTTCAAAATAAAAAACTCTAAACGGGTATCTTCCGCTATCTAATTCAATTTTTCCAGATGCTTCTTGATTTGAATGCTGTCCATCGTTATTTACAACAATCTTGTTATCTATATATAAATTGCTACCGTCATCGGATGTCAGGTAAAATGTGTAAACACCGTCTTCCTCAATTTCAATGAAACCGTAAAAGTCGATCCCGAAATTATCATCACTGTTTTTTATCTCATTCAAATTCATCTTATAAATTTTTCCTTTCCTTTCCGGTCGTAATTCCCAGAACTTTGGAATGCTGTCCCATTCACCTTCGTAATATTTATAGTACAAACCGTTTTCTGTTGTATCTATAATACTGAACTGAACAGTTGATGTAATGCTGTTTTTTCCGTTAGGCAGAAAAGTTTTTGCTTTTAGCAGAGCCGGTTTGTCAAAAACAAAAGGTTCACTGTAAAGCGATGAATTAGTTGTAGGTTCCGATCCGTCAAGTGTGTAAAATATTTTTGAATTGCTTGTTGGTCCATTTAGCTGAAAAACTTCACTTTCATTTATTAGGTATTCACCGCCTAAATTTGTTGGTGTAGGTATCCGGTAATTAATATTTTTTACGGCAAGCAGATCATAGTGGTAAGACATGCGGTTTAAAAAATCATTAATGTTTTTTGATTCTCTAGGCGACCATATAACCTCGCTCAAAGCGCACAAACGGGGCAGCAGCATATATTCAACATGTGTGGTAGTTTCATAATATTCCGACCACATATTAGCCTGGGCGCCCATTATATACTTTGCTTCTTCTTCATTCAATACATCCGGTACCGGTTCGTATGAATAAACTTTTTCAAGTGGAGTGAAACCGCCGATAGCTTTCGGCTCACCGCTTAATCCCTGGTAATGGTCAAAGTAACAATGTGTACCCGGGGACATAACGACATTGTGTTTCATTTTAGCAGCGGCAATTCCGCCTTCTGTTCCGCGCCAGCTCATAACTGCGGCGTTTGGTGCTAATCCGCCCTCAAGTATTTCATCCCAGCCGATAATCTTTCTTCCTTTCGAGTTTACAAATTTTTCGATTCGCTGGATAAAATAACTTTGCAATTCGTGTTCGTCTTTTAAATTTTCCGATTGCATTCTGGACTGGCATTTATCACAATTCTGCCATCTTATTTTGGGCACTTCATCTCCGCCAACGTGAATATATTCACTTGGAAAAAGGTCCATCACTTCAGTTAGAATATCTTGGAGGAAATAAAAAGTAG
The DNA here is from genome assembly GCA_020723165.1 of Melioribacter roseus. Classification (GTDB taxonomy): domain Bacteria; phylum Bacteroidota; class Ignavibacteria; order Ignavibacteriales; family Melioribacteraceae; genus DYJK01. The sequence continues at coordinate 4,585 of DYJK01000121.1, forward strand.
TGTCGTTACCGGCGCAGTAAACATCTTCAATTATTCCCCAAAGATTGCCAACATCAAATGGTCCGCCGGTACAAGAGTATTCCGGGTAAGAAGCCAGTGCCGCTAATGAATGCCCCGGCATTTCAATCTCGGGAACAATAGTTATGTATTTTGATTTTGCATAGTCAACTACTTCACGTATTTGGTCTTGAGTATAAAATCCTCCGTATGGTTTATCATTATCTATCATTTCTTTCCGCCATGCGCCGATCTCTGTTAATTTTGGATACGCTTTAATTTCAATTCTCCATCCCTGGTCATCGGTTAGATGCCAGTGAAAAGTATTGATCTTGTACATTGCCAGTATGTCGATATATTTTTTTATGAAATCAACGGGAAAGAAATGACGGGAGACATCTAAATGTGTGCCGCGCCATTTGAAACGGGGGAAATCTTCAATCTTTAAACAAGGAACATTTAAATTATTTGTTTCATTAACCGGAAAAAGTTGAAGCAATGATTGAATTGCATAAAATATCCCGGCACCGTTCCCGGCAATAATTCTTATTTCGTTTGGATTAATTGATAATGAATAAGCTTCTTTATTTTGGTAAGTAGAATCGATCACTACCCGGACTAAACTTGCCGGTATTTCGCGTGTCATTTTTGATGTTACGTTAAGACTTAATCCCGTTAACATATTAACCGATTGTGTAATAATGCTGCCGAGCTTTTCCATTTCGGTTGTATTAGGAATCCAAATTTTAGTTTGATCGCTGAAGGTGAACACACCTTCCGACAATTCCAATTTTACCGGTTTCGGTATGATTGAAATGTTTTGTGCTTGTGATTGACTGGTTATAAAAAATAGAGTGAGGATAGAGAAGATGGAAATAAACTTTTTCATTTTGAATTCCGGTTTATTAATGTGAATGGTTTATTAAATACCGAAATATTTGGTTGTTAAAAATCAGGAAAATTCTTTTCAGACAAAAGAAGATTTACCCGTTTTGACAAATAATTTGAGCCTTATTCACAAATCAATTATTAAAATTGGATTGTAGGTAGTTAAATAAAAATTAAACCGGTTCAAATTAATCCAAACTGCTGTAAATGGTGAGTAAAATGTTTGTTGTGGAATACAATCCACTCATCCCTATTTAAATCTCCGAATGTTGGATTCGTTAATACAGCTTGCGGATTATTCTCAAAGTATGAGATATAATCACTTATCTCTGATTTTAAATTGTTTATTGCCTCTGCTAAATTTTTGTATTCAAGCGGTAGTAAGTCCGGGCCGATAACCGGGTTCATAAATTCTTTCGGCAGAGGTCTAGAGCTCATTAAAAATCTTTTTAAGGTCGGAATTTTCTCAGGCGGATTAAAACACTCAATTTTAAGTTTACCATTGCTTGTTCGCACGGCAAGAATCAGGTGTTCCACCATATGCTGCGGAGTCATTTTGCCCCATAATGGTTTTACATCTTCGTTTAATTTATCAATGTATTGTAAGAAGTTAAGGATTTCAGTTTTCATATATATTTCTTTGTGTTGTGTGAATTATTAAAGCCGCAATTTAATCCTTGTGGTATTATCCAATCAATATTTTTCTTGAAGTAAACGAATATTATTTATATCATATTATATATATTAATACCTAATTTTCCCGGCAAGAACGTTTACCTATTAAGGAATCAATAATATGGGTTCACAACAATTATTATTAATAGCAGTTGGTGTGATAATTATTGGACTTATGGTAATAAGCGGCGTAACATTGTTTAAGGGTTATTATGAATCCGCCAACCGCGACCAGCTAATAAGCACTGCTTACGATTTATGCCTTTTAGCGCAGCAGCATTATAAAAAACCAAGAGAACAAGGCGGCGGCGGAAACACGTATACCGGGTGGATAATACCAAGACAATTTCGCACAACTGCTGCCGGTACTTTTAGCGCTACTGTTAGAGCAACGCGAGTAGATTTTACAGCGCTCGGCAACCAAATCGGTCGTAACGGGAGAACTAATGTTCGCGTTACTGCAAGGGCAGATGCAAACGGTAATAGAATTACTATTACTAATTAGCATAGAGTTCAAACTATGTCGATAGAAAACACACAATATGTTTCTTACCTTGTTGAGCTTGCAAAGCAAGGTAGAAGAAATGCCTATTTCGATCTTTGCAATATTAATCTACGGAATGTTTTTACTATTGTGTATAGATTACTTACCGATTACGAACTGAGTAAAAAAATTACTATTGCTGTTCTTCTGTTTGCCTGGGATAATATAAAATCATATAATCCTAAAATTTCATTTGCATTGTGGATTAAAGATTTAGCTGTTAAATATTCAATAAGGGAATTGGAGAAAAGAGGTGAAATAAAACTTAATAATTCTACAGCAAGTAATAATCTGCCGAATCTTGAATACCAGATAATGACATTATCGAATGAAGATAGGATAATTTTTGTGCTTCATGATCTTGAAGGATATAATTATTACGAGATAACTACCTTTCTTACACATTTATCAATTGACGAAGTAAAAACTAAATTAATTTCTACACGCGAAAGTTTGATCAAGCAGTTTGAACCATGACCTGTGAAGAGATTAAAATAAGTCTGCATGATTATGTTGATGAACTTCTTGATGCCAAGATGCAGAAAGAAGTTGAAAACCATTTAAGAACTTGCGAGGCATGTTTTTTTGAGTATCAAAAACTAAAAAAATTCTTTGAGGATCTTCAAAACCTTCCTTACACTATTAATCCGCCGGATGATATCATTACATTAATCTCATCAGAGTTAATGAAAAGGAGCGCTGCCGCCTTAGAAGAAGAGCCGGTAATACCGAGTGTAAAGATACGTAAGATTAAAAAAGAGCAGTTAAAGCAAGAAAAGAAATTAAGAAACATAAGGGGCCCGAGGAGAAAAAGCTTAGTAACAAAATCATTAGGCGCTACACAGCTTTCTAAAAAAATTGCCTCGCCGGGGAGACTTGATTTCAGAAAAACAATTTTAACATTATTGCCCCTGGCTATTATTGCTCTCGGTTACTACATTTATGATTTTACAAAAATTAATTCGCCGTGGAAAGTACGATTGGTACAAGGTACTATTTATATCAACGGCAGAATTGATGAAACCGGCAAATGGGAAGAAGGAACAAGTATATATACCGAAAGTAACTCCAGGGCTGTTGTAAGTATTCCTAATACCGGCCGGCTTGAAGCTGGGGCCAACACCTTTTTGCTGCTTGTTAAAGCTAAAGACGGAAATAATATTGTGAAAATGGAAAGGGGGAAAATCAAAATTGAAAATACTGAACAGATGCCGGATTTTTCTATCGAGATCAATAGGAAAACTATCAGGGATCGCGGCGGAGTTTTTAGTTTAGAGGTTGATGATGCTAAAGATGCAAAAATAAATGTGGAACTAGGTTATATAGAAATTAATCGTCTCGGCAAAAATTTTTACGTTGATGAAGGGTATGAATGCAATATGCCTAATGATAATGATGTTGGTACACCGTATCATTCTACAGCTCCCGATTCACTTAAAAAACTTATTTATGCAGTTGACTATTTGAACGGCGGAGATTATGCAATCGGGAAAATTATTGAGATTTCAACGGAGAGCGATTTGTTAACACTTCTTGCGCTTATACCAAAGGCATCGGAATCCTATCGTACGGTACTATATAATAAGATAGCAAAAGTTTATCCGCCCCCCAAAAGCGTTACTATGGAAGGCATTGTTAAGTTAAACGAGTATATGCTTGAAGACTGGTGGTTCGAAATTGAATGGCAGATTTGATCAATCTATATTAATCGTAACTGAACATGGGAATACTAAAAGCTCTGTAGATTTTCCATCCCTCATTTTTTATATGTCTTAAAATTCGTAAGCATCTTTCGGAATATTGCGGCGCAGTACCTCCTTCAACCGGATCGGGTATCATAAAAGAACCTTGTGTAATAACATAAGCAAGATTGTTTTGTACGGAAACTTCTTCTATCACAACTTCCCATTTTCCTTCCGGGTATTGTTTGCGGAAATTATATAGTTCGTCTTCAAGCATAGAAGGTCCGGCAATATCATCGGCTTCAGCGGCAATTCCTTTATAATCGTTATCACAAAATGAAACCGCAGTTTCGATATCATTGTTATTGTATGCACTGTAGAATTTATCCACTACTTCGCGAACCTGGTTTTCTTCTACGGATTTTGAAATATTTTTTTCAGCTTCAGGTACTTCCTTTGTGCAAGATATAAGTATTAGTAGAAAAAGAAAGGAGAATAATTTTTTCATAGCATCATCTCAAGAAATTTGCCGATGCAATTATAATTATTCTATCGGATAAAAAGAAGGAATGGCTCGATGAAGATTTTTAGAAATGTTTTTTGGAGACTGTCTTTAGTATGAACCGGTTATACAATTTTGAATGAAACATTTTCTTCGTTTAAATTACTTGCAGCTTTTTCTTGATCGTTGATGTCAGGTAAAATTGAAATAAGCATTAACCCGATCGGTCCGGCAACAAATCCGGTTAAGAACCAGTTTTTTGCATAGCGGTTTTTCTTCTTTGCATATACCGAACAAAGAGTACCGAATATCAAACCGGCAATCGCTAATAATAATCTTTCCATAGTTATCCTAAATTTTTCTACGGTAATATTAATCCAATTATAATAAAGGCGGGTTACGGAATTATTAAGTGATTGCTAAGAAATTGTTAAGAAGAAAAAAATCTTTCGATTTTTGATTGAAAATAAAACGTGTCCTAAAATTTTTGGATTTTTATTTCAATTTAATATTGCAATTATTGAAGCGGTCACTGCGGGGGTTCTCTTTTTAAGAGAAGACCTTGGGCAAAATTAATTCACAAGAAAGGGTTAATAGCCCCGGCCTCCGTTGGGAGTACGGAGGCTGCAGTGACGTTTTTATTTTAGCAGATACATCATTGCAAACTCCAGCACCCATATCACTTCCTTTGGGACACCCAATAATTCATCAATTCCTTTAACATGGTACCACCAGCGCTCTTCGTAATCAGAGGCAAGAATTTTCATCAATGTTTCCTTATTCTTTTTATATGCATGAAGCTGGTCCCGTGAAAGACCGCTCATTTTTTCTTCAATCGTAAATTGAACGTCTTCAGCTTGTACGGCAAGAAAATGTTTTGAAAAAATGTTAACCGGCGGTAATTCGCATTTAAGTTTTAGAATTGGAAATTGATCGGGTTTAATAACCGAACTGTCGTTTTCTAATGAAGGGATTACAAGACTATCCGATAAGTTTCGTTTTATTGTTTCTTTGTTTTGTCCATAAGAAACTGAAAAGAAGAATATTATGATTGATATGAATATTTTCATTATATAGATTGATCGACATAAGTTTTAATCCGTAAGCTCAAGTTTGTTCCGTTACATTCATTAAGTTTAACACCGGTTTATGTTTGTAATTTAGAATAAACACAGTAAATAAAGAGGGTGAACAAATGAAAACATCCGACTTTACCGAAAACTATGAGGTTGAAAAAATCATCAGTGATCTAAAAAGTGAAACAAAGACAAAGCATTTTTCAGATGTAATTGATAATGAGGGATATGAATATGTTGATCTTGTCCAGGAAGGGGGCGGTGTGCTCGGCATTGCGCTGCTTGGCTACACTTATGTACTTGAACAAATTGGCATACGATTTTTTAGTCTTGCCGGTACATCTGCTGGTGCAATCAACACGCTAATTCTCTCCGCTGTTGGAAATGTTGAAGATGCGAAGAGTGAAAAGATTCTTCAAATTCTTGCTAACAAAAATTTATTCGATCTTGTCGATGGACCATTCACGGTTCAAAAATTATTTAATTCTATTCTAAATGATTCGTGGATCGGTTCAAAAGTATTTTGGGGTATTTCAGTTCTTCCGCATCTATTTAAGTATAAAGGCCTAAATCCGGGTAATAATTTTGTTGAATGGATTTCTCAAATAATTACAGAGAATAAAATAAGTACGACACAAAATCTGCTAGAAAGAAGGATAAAGCCGCAGACTTTGAAGCTCCGGGATAATGTTGTAGGAAGTGTAGATGATTTAATTCCGAAGTTAAAAATTATCGCAGCAGATATAACAACAGAGTCACGCATAATATTCCCCGAGATGAATAAATTATTCTGGAATGAACCGGGTGAAGTTAACCCGGCTTGCTATCTCCGTGCTTCTATGTCGATCCCCGGATTTTTCCATCCTTACGAAGTTAAAATCGGTGATCGGGTAGCAAAGCAAGATTGGGAAGAGATTGTAAAGTATAAAGGTAAACGCCCGGACAAAGTTTATTTTGTTGACGGTGGAATCATGTCCAACTTCCCGATTGATGTTTTTCATAACAGAAGCCGTGTGCCGCGTCTGCCAACATTCGGAGTGAAGCTCGGCGATGACCGCGATGAAGAAAACCAGTCCGGCAGCATGCCGCAGTTTTTGATGTCAATCTTCAACAGCGCACGCCACGTGTTAGATTACCAATTTCTTTTGAAGAACGAGGACTATGAAAAGCTGATCACTAAAATTGATGTTGGAAAACATAACTGGCTTAACTTTTCAATCAGCGATGACGACAAAATTGATCTTTTCATCCGCGGTGCAAGGGCGGCATCAGACTTCTTGACAAAGTTTGATTGGGA
>DYJK01000122.1 GCA_020723165.1 Melioribacter roseus
TAACGGCTTCTTTTTGCGGCTGAATAATTACAAGGTCGCCTTCCAAAATCCCGGCATTGATCATACTATCACCGCGTACTTTTAACCCGAAACATTCGGTATGATTTCTTAAGAGGTTTTTATCAATCGAAAAATTTCCTTCAATATTTTCCTGGGCAAGTATTGGAGAACCGGCGGCAACTCTACCAACAACCGGAATATTAATAATATCGTTTTCTTTGGTTATTGGATTATTGTTCACTACGAGTGAAAGTGTGCGGCTTAAATTGCTTTCGTTATTTAAAAATCCTTTTTTAACGAGAGCATCGATATGCCGTTTAACGCCAAATGTACTTACAATATTGAATTGCTTCCCGATCTCCCGATAGGTTGGGGGATAACCGTTAAAATCCACGTATTCTTGAATAAAGCTAAGAATTTCTTGTTGGCGGTCGGTTATTTGTAGTTTTTTCATATTAGTGCTCTTTTGTTCACTGCTAATATAGTGAACACAAGTGCACGTGTCAAGGATTTTCTAGTTAAATAATAACTATTCTTATGGGGCAAATAAATTAATTAAATAAACCTAAGTGATATTATTAAATTCCTTTGATGTGTAAATAATATGGTTTTTACTTTGTAAGAACATAATGGAGAAAATTACTACCGCGGAGGAGAATTTTATTAGTTAAAGTAAATTTTTTTATGTGTTTATTTAACACCTTCTTTCTATTGGATTTCTTGAATTATCGTTATTATTAAAACTCTGGAGTAGTTCTATTAATAATTAATAGTTAGCTAATACGCTTCTATCATCACTTGACTATCACAAATTGGATCACCCTTAGAATTGTCTATCTCAATTTTTTTCCCTTTGGTTAACTCTCTAATTCTTTTAATTCTGTTTTCTTCTTCAAGATCAGAGTTTCTTTTCCGTTCTTTATAAATAGCGAGTACTACTTTTTTAATAGATTCTTCACGTGATAATTTCTCATTAATAACGATTTTTTTATTATTTCTCATGGTTCCCCTTCTTAATTACATTTCTTAAATATGTTGGGGAGGGGTTATTGTATCCCCGGTTAAAAAATGAAAACCTTCCTTATTTATTATTGCAATTTTAATTACACCCCCCACTGTAGGAATAGTTTCAGTATATTTTTGAAAATCCATTTCAATTCTCATAAGTAAGTTAGCAAGTTCAACTGCTTCTTGCAAGCTTAGTTCATTTAGTTGTGCAATTTTTATACCTTCAAATAAAACTTGCTGAAATTTTGCATTTTTACTTTTCATAATTTTTGTAACAATATCCTGAGGTATTTTGTTCCTTTCTATTTGTAATTCATCAACAATACAATCTAGTAAAATTGGTAATGCACTTGCAATCGTAAAAAAATTACCGAATAAAATTCTTTCAGTAATTCTATCCTGACCTCCAAAGACCACTCTTTCTTGCTCATTGGCAATAGTATTACTTATTAATTCATAATCATGTTTAGCTAATGAATCTTTATCTGAATAATTTATTACAACTCTATTTATAATAGATTTCTCATTTTTGTGATCATAATGTGTAATAATAAAATCGGTAGGTAATATATACTCATACTTATTAATATGTGCATTTACTTCTATTTCTAATTTAGAAACAAATTCTTTTATTTTCGTTTGGATATTTTTTCCAGAAAATGATTTTTTATTTTCTTTTAATTTGTGTAGAATGTTTTCAACTACTTTTTGAATTCTTTTATCATTAATATAAGCTGATCCAGCTGTTGTTATAGCCGTCCATTTATCGAATTGAAACAACTTTTCTTCATAATCCTTAGTGTGTGATGTAGTTTGCTTGAATAAACTTGATATTTCGACTGGATCAATAATATAATTACCACTTTGCGGATCTTTTTTCTTTTTCAAGTATTCATAGTAAGTCGATTCTTCCATAACTCTTTTTTTAGTAGTTACAAGTGAATCTGCAATTACAGCGACACCGTTTTTTGCTATGACACTAGCTATGAAAGTCATTTGAATTCATATAAAAGTTTATCATAATTTTAATTATTCTATTTTCAAAAAGTTATTTAAAAAATCACAGTTTTACAAATAGGTTCTATAAACATAGTATTCTAATCAATATACGTCATCCATCCATAACGGTCGGGGATCTTTCCATACTGGATACCGGCAAGCTCTTCGTATAATTTAAGTCCGAGTTCACCCGGTTGGGTTTCACTGAATTGTAATATTTTATCTTTGTATTTCAACCGGCTTACCGATGAAATCACGGCAGCGGTCCCGGTTCCGAATACTTCCATCAATTCACCTTTATCGTAAGCATTTACTATTTCATCAATGCTTATAAGTCTTTCCTTTACGTTGTATCCCCAATCTTTTAATATTTGAAGAACCGACATTCTTGTTACACCTGGAAGAATTGAGCCGTTGAGTGACGGTGTTGCAACTTCATTTTTAAATTGTACAAAAATATTCATTGCACCAACTTCTTCAATATATTTTTGTTCAACTGCATCTAGCCAGAGTACTTGCGTATAACCTTCTTTTTTAGCATCAACTTGGCCGGCTAAACTTGCTGCGTAATTGCCCGCAGCTTTTGCCTCGCCGGTTCCTTTGCGCACGGCACGCACATATTTATCGGTAACCATTATTGGTACCGGTTTGAAACCTTCCGGATAATATGGACCAACCGGACTAAGCATAACAATCAATTTGTATTGATCGGAAGGACGTACTCCAAAACATCCTTCGGTTGCTATCATGAATGGCCTGATGTAAAGTGAATATCCCGGTCTTGATGGAATCCAATCACGATCAATACTCACAAGCTCCAACATTTTTTTGAGTACTAATTGCGCATTAACCTCCGGCATGCACATTCTCTTTGCCGATCTGTTTAATCTTTCAACATTTTTCTCCGGGCGGAATACTGCAACCTTACCATCAATTTGTATATATGCTTTTAGTCCTTCAAAAATAGCTTGCCCATAGTGGAATACCATAGCAGCCGGACTTAGACTTAAGTTATCTAACCGTTTAATTTCGGGTTTCTGCCAGCCGCCCGTTGCCGAATCATAATTCATTTCTAAGATATGATCGGTGAATATTTTCCCGAAGACGAGGTTATCAGGCAGATTCACTTTCGATTTTTTCTCTAATGTTTCGATATTTAATTCGCTCATATTAACACCATCTTTTTTTTAAGCACTTTTTCAAAATTAAAATATTTGTCAATTACTTGCCTTGCATTAATATAAAAAATAATCTTATATCGCAATAGAAAAGATTTTATATTTATTATCAATAAAAACTAACCTACAAAAATAAAATGGTCTTTAAAAAATTAGGACTTGCAGTTACATTTTCTCCAAATGCAAGAGCCCTATTAAAAACAGCAAAACGGCTGCAAGAATTATCAAGTGCCCAACTTTGTTTGATTCACGTAGGTGACAAAAGCAAAAGCTCAGAGACACAATTACTTACTTTACTTAACGATGTTGGTATAGATGAAAATAAATATGAGATGATCTGGCAGAACGGAGAGCCTTCCAAAGTAATAATTGATACTTGTTCTGCAAAAGGAGTTGATCTTTTAATTGCCGGTGCATTAGAAAAAGAATCATTGTTGAAGTATTACATCGGGTCAGTAGCAAGAACGATTATGAGGGAAGCAGAATGTTCTGTTCTCATTTTAACCAATCCTTCAGAAGAACAAAAACCATTTCAAAAGTTTTTTGCACTTGTTGAATATTCCGATATCGGGGAAACAGCATTAGATAAAGCATACAAATTTGCCAAGTTGGAAAATGCTAAAGAGTTAACACTTATTAAGGAATTTAAAGTACCGGGACTGGCAATTTCTATATCGGATGATAATTCAACGCTGGAAATTGAAAAGAAAAGAGCCGATTGGAAAAGTGAAGAAGAAACAAAATTAAAAGTTTTTGCAAATGAATTAAAACTAACAGATATCGCATTGAAAACCGTATGCCTTTACGGTAAACAAGGATGGGTATCCAGCAATTATGTACGTGAAAACGGCGGTGATATTTTTATTGTCCCTTCACCGGTTAAAAAATTAAAATTGTTCGATAGAATTTTTCAGCATGATATGGAATTTATTATCAAGCAAATTCCTTGTGCATTATTGATTGTTAAATCAAAAAATTATTGATGAATCTATCTCCCTACGATATTACAATTTTTTTCTTGAGCTTAGCCGTGCTTTTATTTTTTGCAAGAGCAGTCGGTGAAGTTTCAAGATATCTTAAACAACCTTTGGTTATCGGGGAAATAATTGCCGGGATTATTTTAGGTCCCACAATTTTTGGTTCATTGTTCCCCGATCAATTCAATTCTCTCTTTAATAGCTCTCAGGCAGTTTTAGTTGCATTGCAAGGAATGATTGTACTAGGAGTTGTAATGCTCCTTTTGGTATCCGGGATTGAAATTGATTTGTTGCTCATAATTAGACAAGGAAAGACAGCATCATTAGTAAGTATAATGGGGGTTATCGCACCATTTAGCATCGGTTTTGCGATAGCATATTTTTTCCCGGAACGACTCGGCATAAGCGATATAAACATGAGATTGGTTTTTGCTCTTTTTGTGGGCACAGCATTATCTATTACAGCATTACCGGTAGTAGCAAGGACATTGATGGATTTAAACATATTCAAGACCGAAATTGGATTGGTGATAATCGCATCAGCTATGTTCAATGATCTTTTCGGCTGGATAATTTTTTCAATTATACTTGGTATGATCGGTCAGAATACACATGGTCAGGAATTCGGTACGTTGGTTATACTCCTTTTCAGTTTTGTACTCTTTATGTTTTTAGTTGGCCGTAAGATTATCAATTTTATTCTTCCATATATTGATAAGTTCACAACAAAACCTGGTGGGATATTAAACTTCGTAATAGTTCTCGGTTTTATAGGTGCTGCTTTCACGGAATATATTGGTGTCCACGCTATATTTGGTGCATTTATACTTGGTATAGCTATCGGTGATTCCGAGCATCTGAAAGAAGAAACAAGGGAAGTAATACAGCAATTTGCAACCAATATTTTTGCGCCGATATTTTTTGTATCGATAGGTTTGCACATAAACTTTATACAAAATTTTGATATTGGTATAGTTCTTCTTTTTCTAATCCTGGCATTTGCCGGTAAAGTTATAGGTTGTGGTTTAGGTGCATATTGGGGAGGCATGACTAAGGAAGAATCTTTCGCCGTCGGCTTCGGGATGAATTCAAGAGGAGCTATGGAAATTGTTCTTGGTACGCTTGCTCTCCAGGCCGGGTTGATACAAGAAAAGGTTTTTGTTGCATTAGTAATAATGGCATTAGTTACTTCAATTTCGAGCGCACCACTCATGAATTATTTCGTTATCAAAAGCAGAAGGTATTTAACTTTTATCGATTTGATTAAACCTGAAAATGTTTTTATTACAAGTGCTGCAACAAAGAGTGAAGTTATAAAAGAACTCTGTAATAGAATTTCTGCCTATCACAAATTGAGCAATGAAAAACTTTTATCTGAAGTTATGGCGCGCGAGGAATTAATTTCAACCGGTCTGGAAAAACATCTTGCCATACCACATGCAAAAGTAAATATTCCTAATCCTCTGATTGCCGTTGCAATCCATAAAGATGGTATCGAGTTTGATTCGCTTGACGGGTTGCCGGCAAAATTGATTGTTCTTTTAGTTACGCCGAAGAACAATCCGGAGTTGCAGCTCAAACTACTTGCGGAAATTTCCAAAGCTTTTAATAACGTAGATAAGATTAATAAATTGGCAGAGTCGTCACACGCAACAGATTTTATTCTTAATCTCAAACAACTTTCTTAGTTTTGAATGAGTAAATAATAAGAATTATGATTACAAAATTTGTTCGGTTAGTCGGTAAAAAAACTTTGGATTTTTTCCAGGAGAGTGGACAAGTATTTCGTTTGCTGTGGGAAATCATAAAATATGCACCATCATTAATAAAGAATAGAAAAAATTTTGTTTACCAGATGGAACACATCGGTGTAAATTCCATTCCGCTTGTTTTGATAATCGCAATTTTCACCGGTGCTGTTGCAGCATGGCAAGCAGCATATCAGCTAAAAGGAATTGCGCCTCTTTCATTTCTTGGTGCGGCAACAAGCAGAGCAATAATTACGGAACTTGGGCCGGTGTTAACGGCAATCGTAATTGCCGGAAGAATTGGTGCTTCAATTGCCGCCGAACTTGGCTCGATGAAAGTTACGGAACAAATTGATGCTCTCGATACGATGGGCATCAGCCCGGTAAAATTTTTGGCAACACCGCGCTTCTTTGCTTCCATAACTATGATGCCGGTTTTAATAGTGTTTGCAAATGCTGTTTCTATCACCGGCGCATATTTTATTTCGAATATGTTTCTTGGCGTTTCATTCAATGTATTCTTTGAGTCGGTAAAAAGATATTTTATTCTTAACGATCTCTTCTTTGGTTTGGTCAAAGGTGTTTTTTTTGGAGGAGTCACTTCGTTGCTGGGATGTCATATCGGTTTCAAAACTGAAGGCGGTGCTGAAGGAGTGGGGTTCTCTACAATTAGATCTTTTGTTTTAAGTTCAGCTATGATTTTAATTCTCGATTACATGCTTTGGACTTTGATATTCTAATCAATTCCACCGGGCTATTCTCTGATCTAATCACAAAACTTATCTTGAGCAAGAATTTTTTAATTATTTTATATGCGACTCAAATTTCCATTCCATAAGTTATCTACTGAATAAGTATTTTTTTTTTAGTTGAGAACTATTAATCCTCTTATAATTTTAGTTAAGAATCATACTTTATTAAATTTTTATTGAACAAACTTCAAATTGTGTCTGGGAAATATCACTTGCTTAAGAATTTATATGCTTCTATTTTGCACAGCAAATAGAATACGATTTCTGCATTAAGTGATGGTATTGGTTCCGGGAATGGATGTAATATATAGATACTTATTTCCTCATACGAAAAAAAAACTTTCAGGCAATTTGATTATAAATTTCTGCAATAAAGTTTTTCCTTCTCTTCATTCCAATCAACTAAACAATAATACTCAAAATCAACAGTGGGGCATTTATGTCTGAATTCGTAAAGAACTTCATGGCTCAAGTGAAAGCAAAAAATCCAAACGAGCCCGAATTCCATCAAGCAGTATATGAAGTTGTGTCATCTTTAGTTTTGGTTCTCGAAAGGCATCCAGAATATCGTAAAGAAAAAATTCTTGAAAGAATAATTGAACCTGAACGTGTAATATTATTCAGAGTACCTTGGGTTGATGATCAAGGTGAAGTACAGATTAACCGTGGATTTAGAATCGAGATGAACAGTGCTATTGGCCCGTACAAAGGCGGATTACGTCTTCACCCGTCGGTTAATCTCGGCATTCTCAAATTTCTTGCATTCGAGCAAGTATTTAAAAATAGTTTAACAACATTACCAATGGGCGGTGGAAAAGGCGGCAGTGATTTCGATCCAAAGGGTAAAAGCGATGGTGAAGTAATGCGTTTCTGTCAAAGTTTTATGAATGAACTTTTCAGACACATCGGGTCGAACACAGACGTTCCAGCCGGCGATATTGGTGTTGGCGGAAGGGAGATAGGGTATTTATTCGGACAGTATAAAAAACTCCGTAATGAATTTACCGGCGTGTTAACCGGCAAAGGATTGAACTGGGGCGGTTCACTTATTCGTCCTGAAGCTACCGGATACGGTTCAGTTTATTTTGCTGCTGAAATGCTTGGAACAAGAAAACAGACTTTAGAAGGTAAGAAATGCCTTGTTTCGGGAAGTGGTAATGTTTCTCAATATACTGTTGAAAAAATCCTGGCTCTCGGTGGAAAAGTTTTAACTGTTTCTGATTCAAACGGATATATTTATGATGAAGCCGGTATTGATAGTGCAAAATTAAATTTTGTGATGGATTTGAAAAATGTAAGGCGCGGAAGAATTAAAGAGTATGCCGATAAATTTAAAAGTGCAGTTTACACAGCGGTTGATCCTAACTCTGATTTCAATCCATTGTGGAATCACAAAGCAGATTGTGCTTTCCCATCTGCTACACAAAACGAAATTAATGGTAAGGATGCGGCTAACTTATTAAAGAATGGCGTTTATGTTGTAAGCGAAGGTGCTAACATGCCTTCTGCAATTGAAGCTATTGATCAATTTGTTGCTGCTAAGATTCTTTATGGACCGGGCAAAGCTGCTAATGCCGGCGGTGTTGCTACTTCAGGTTTGGAAATGGCACAGAACAGTATGCGTTATTCATGGACACGCGAAGAAGTTGATAACCGTCTTCACATGATTATGAAGAGCATTCACAAAACATGCGTCGATACTGCTGAAAAATATGGTACGCCGGGTAATTATGTTAACGGTGCTAACATAGGCGGATTTGTAAAAGTTGCAGACGCAATGCTGGATCAAGGAATTGTTTGATGAAATTCTGAGTCCCGATGAAATAGGGACGAAGAATCTCTAATTTTTAATGTGCAGAAAGAATAAATTCCACACGTAGAGACGTTCACAGAACGTCTCTACGTTTTTTGTACAAAATTATTTCATCAAGATAAATTTTTTCACATCGGAAAAAATACCGGCTTGTAATCTGTAAAAATAAACACCACTTGATAGTTGTAAGTTGTTAGTTGAAAGCTGATACTTATAACCTCCGGCTTGTTTGTATTCATTGACAAGTGTTACAACTTCATTGCCCAACATATCATAAACTTTTAGAATTACATAACAGCTAACTGGCAACTGGTAACTGATAACTGTAGTTGGGTTAAACGGATTGGGATAATTTTGAGATAAACTATAAGTAGTAGGTATATCAGAAGAGTTCGCTAAACTCGTTGTTATATTGAATGAAGTAGCATTAGACCATTCACTCCATTTGAGATTATGGTCCCGGTATTTGACTCTATAAAAGTAAGGAGTATTCTTTTTAAATCTTGAATTGTTAAAAGATAATCTTGTAAGATCGAGTCCATTATTTTTGTCGATCGGGTTAAGTCCGGAATCTACCAGGTAAATATTTTTCCAATGAATCATTGTATCGATAGCTGATACGTTGAATTCCGAATTTTCCGAAACTTGAATTCTGACAGTCATCAATGAATCATTAGATATCGGGGAAGTATTAAAAGTGATCTGGCTTTCATTAATTGCCGGTATATCCGTAACTGGTTGTTCCGGTGCCGGCTGATTAATTTTTACGTACCAGCTATCCATAACTTCATTATCCCGTGATCTGCTCGTGTTACCCAAACTGTACATTTTTGATTCGAAAGTTTTATTTGCAACATCAATTTCTATGATCTGGTAGAAAAAATGATCGAGTGTTATATGGATGTTAGGGAAATCCTGATTTTGATAAGAACCCCAACGATCAATTGCGCCTCCTCCACCTCCGCCGCATACTATTCTAAAATCTCCGCGTACTTCCGGTTTGTCGGATTCGATTGTGCCTCTCTCAAATCCGTGAGTATGACCGTATGAATACTGTATAACTTTAGAATATTTTTTTAGTAATGGAAATACCTGGTTTTTGATGTAGGACGGACCGCCATCGTAAGTTATTCCTTCACCCCAAAGTTCTGTAATTGAAAAATGATGCCCGATCAGAAAAACGAAGTCGATCTTTGGGTTATTCTCTGCCTCGTTAAGTTTTTGTTCAAGCCATGTATTTTGTAAAGTCTGGGCTGCGCCGGTAAGGTTCGTGTTCAGACCAATAATCATCGTATTTGCTATTACAGTCGACCAAAATTTTTCTGCAAATCCATTTGGTGGTGGATAACCTGAGATGTTATCGTAATGCATGTACTTATAATAATTCTGATGTTCACCTTCATGATTACCGGTTACTGTTAGAAAAGGTAAGTAGGGCGATAGATGCGACATTGGTGCAAAATATTGCTCTGTCCACTGCGCAATTGAACTGCCGGTAACAACTAAATCGCCGGAATGTAATACCAAATTGATTTGGTTGTGTAAGTCATTACCGTAAATCTGCTGAATAGTTTTCTTTGATTCTTTAATTACCCTAACCGCTTTTGATGTGTCGCCGTTATGAGTATCGCTGAAGAGCAAAATTCTAATTTTGCCGCTGTAATTTGAATCGGGGAAAGTTTTAAAATTATATGTAGGTGAACTGCCGCTTCCGCTGACTATTTTATAATAATAATCCTGGTTTGGCTGCAAACCGGTTAATTCCACAGTGTGCCATCTATGCAGACCAAAAACAATTTCACTTGTACCGGTAACACTTTGTCCTAAAGAAGATGTAGTACCATAATCTACTTTTGTTAAGGTTGCAAGAGTATCGTGCCAGGATACCACCATCGATGTTGATGATGGATTTTGTAAGTACGGAACTAAAAGGAGTTGTCTTGTACCAGGTGCTGTAAGTTGGTGACCGTATCCGCCAAGATTTTTAATTTCTGTATTATTGAGTGCATAATTCCATATTGCTATTTCTGCACAATCTATTTCTTCGTCTTCGCTGTTATCATCGGCAAATAATAATAATTTATTTGCTAAGGAAAATCTTCCATCGATGGTTTGAACATTCCCGGCAAGTAATAAATTCCCATCTAAATAGTAATAGTATTGAGTCCCATTTTTAATAGAAATAACCAAACGATACCATTCGTTGGGTTTAACCGAATAAGTTGAATACCCGGTAGCTGCAACACCGATATTCCCACTGGGATTTATAAAACAATCGCCGTCATTAGAATTTGTTAAACTCGTTTGGAAGAAAGTGTACCATGGTCCTAAAGTTTTAACTTTAAAATCGATCTGCATCGTATATTCATTTACATATGTACCTCCGCCATTTGGGGAAATACCATGTGTAAGCATATAGTAGCTGCCAACACCGATTGTTACAGCACCATTTTCTGCCGTAGGTCCGCTTGCTGTTTTATGGGCACCAACCAATTGTAAGTCTGTTCCTATTTCTGCTTTTAGTAGGTTTGCGTTATCATCAAATTTCCATAAACCGGTTTGGGCATAAACTTGTGCAAGTAAAAAAGGTTTTCCAAATGTTATCACAATAAATAAAATGATGATGTTGAGAAGTTTTTTCATAATGTCCCCGGAAGAATAACTTTTTTAATATACATCTCTCTTTTTATGACGCATTTTGAATTTATCATTGAAAAAGTAGTTTGTAGTAATAGACAAAACAATAGCACGTTTGTGGTATTT
>DYJK01000123.1 GCA_020723165.1 Melioribacter roseus
GACGTGCGGATTTTCAAAAGAAATGGTCATTCAACAAAAAAATTACTTCACCTTCCGATATCGCCGAAATATTTATTCCAATACTAAGAGATGAGCTTAAAGAAAAGTTTTTCGTTGTTTGTCTTAATTCTTCTAATAAAGTAATCAAGTACGAATTAATTTCGATAGGACATTTGAATGCCAGTGTAGTTCATCCGCGAGAGATATTCAAAACAGCTATCGAAAATAATTCTGCGAGTATAGTTGTATTACACAATCATCCAAGCGGAAACGTTGAACCAAGCAATGAAGATATTTTATTGACCAAAAAATTAGTAGAAGCCGGTAAAATCATGGAAATACCGCTGTTCGATCATATTATCGTTGCCGGCAATAGTTATTCAAGTTTTGTAGAAAAAAGATTGATTTAGTCATAAAGTAATATATAAATAACACGTTTTTATATTCATTTAGATAAAAAAATCTTTATATTTCGATTAAATAAGTCAATTACCTAAAACAAAGGAGGTCGAATATGCCTAAAATGAAGAGATTTTTGACCGCTGGGCTTACAATAATTATATTTGTTGGTATGCTCGGAGTAACCGGTTGCAGTGGTGTTTCAGAAGAACAAATGGCTGAATTAGAAGCACTTCGTTCTGAAGTACTTGCACTCGAAAAAGAAGTTAATTCGCTAAAGAGTGAAAAAGCTGCTCTTGAGAGAGAAATTGCTGAAAAAAATGCTAAGCTGGATGAGTGTGCCAAAGCAAAAGCAGAAACCAAGAAAAATCTAGAAAAAATCGGAATGTAATTAATAAGTTTAATTTATAAGGAGGTCATAAATGAAAGTTTACAAATTATTGTTAGCATTGACTGCATTTGTACTCCTCTCGGCTAATGCTTTTGCGCAGCAGCAAGAAATGACGGAAGAGGAGTGGCAATCTGAAATTAATCGACTTACTGAAAGGAAAGTTGCACTTACATCAGAATTAAATTCTTTAAAAACACAAGTAGCTGAATTAAAATCTACTAGAGATGGAATGCAAGCATACGATGATTGTATAAACGAATTATATGCTATGGTTGGTGCTACAAAAGCTGATGTTGATAATTTCAGGGCACAGCTAGAAGCATTAACTAAAAAAATTGATGGTAAAGAAGCTCCAAAAGCTGATCGTCAAGCTGAATTGGATGCTATGAAGAAAAATAGAATATCTGCTTTACCTGAATTCTTTGATAAAATTCATAACCAACTTCAGAGAAAATTAGATGCCTGGGAAGAAGCACCAAAAGAAATTTCTTATACTGTTGTTAGAGGGGATCATCTCTGGGGTATTGCAAAAAAGAAAGAACATTATGATAATCCTTTTGCATGGCCGATTATTTATAAAGCTAACAGAGACCAGATTAAAAATCCTGACCTTATCTATCCGAAACAGATATTCCAGATTCCTAACTTAACCGAAGAGGAAAAATCCAAATACGATAAGATTAGAAGAAATTATAAACCGGCTCCACCAACACAAACACAGACAACAAAATAATTTTTATACACAGTAATAATTGTTATAAGCCCTTTTCATAATTTTGAAGAGGGCTTTTTTAATTTAACGGAGGATTTACGCAAATAGAAAAATTATTGAAACTTGATAATGTCGATTTGATGTTATTATTAGGTTATAACGATTCTAACCTTAAGCCGATCGAAGATAGATTCAATACGAATGTTACCGTTAGGGGCGACAATGTTATATTAAAAGGTACAAGCGAAGAAGTTGAATTACTTGAAAAAGTTTTCAAAGAAATGGTCTTTGTACTTAATACTACCGGTAGATTACAAACCAAAGATGTAGATACCATCATCGATTTAACCGTTCAGGGTAAAGAGATTGTTAGTGAAAATGACTTTGATAATATCGTGTTATATTCGAAGAAAGATGTAATTAAAGCTAAAACGCCAAATCAAATTGTATATATAAAGAGCGTTAAAGAAAACGATATATGTTTTGCTATCGGTCCGGCCGGCACCGGTAAAACTTTTCTTGCTGTAGCATTTGCCGTATCCGCGCTAAAAAAAGGAATTGTAAAAAAAATAATTTTAGCCAGACCGGCAGTAGAAGCCGGCGAAAGTTTGGGATTCTTACCCGGCGATTTCAGGGAGAAAATTGATCCATACTTACGACCTTTGTACGATGCACTTGAAGAGATGCTGCCATTCGAGCAACTTAAAAATTATATTGAGAAAAGTGTAATCGAGATAGTACCATTGGCATTTATGCGTGGCAGAACGCTAAACAATGCGTTTGTCATTCTTGACGAAGCACAAAACGCTACAATAATGCAGATGAAAATGTTTCTTACACGACTCGGTCCAAATTCGAAAGCAATAATTACCGGGGATATAACCCAGATTGATCTCCCATCATTTTCTCAAAGCGGCCTTGTTCAGGTAAAAGAAATTTTAAAAAATATTGATGGTGTAGGGTTTACGTATTTTGACAAGGGAGATGTTGTGCGCCATAAATTGGTTAAGGATATAATCGACGCATACGAAAAACATTACGAGAACAATAAATAATAAATTATTCTAATTTTTTAGATTCTTCCCAGTATTTGTCCATTTCTTGCAGTGAGCTTTCAGATAATTTCTTGCCACTCCCGTTGATTTTTTTCTCTACATACTGAAATCGTGAAATGAATTTTTCATTTGTAAGTCTAAGAGCATTTTCAGGATTTATACCGAGAAATCTTGCGTAATTGGTCATAGCAAAGAAGACATCACCAAGTTCTTGCTCGAGTTTTTGTTGATCTCCATTTTTTTCACTTTGGTGCATCTCTTCAATTTCTTCAATTACTTTTTTCCAGACATCTTCTTTTTTTTCCCAATCGAAACCGACTTTAGAAGCTTTTTCTTGTAAGCGGTAAGCACGCGCCAAACCCGGTAAGTTTTTCGGAACTCCTTCCAGAACAGAATTCCTACCTTCGGCAAGTTTTATCTCTTCCCAATTTTTTAATATCTCTTTTGTTCCGTTTACTTTAACATCACCAAATACATGTGGATGTCTTCTGATTAATTTTTCTTTTATAGTGTCAATTACTTCGTTTATATTGAAATTTTTTTCTTCGGCTGCTATAACAGAATGGAAAAGTATGTGCAGAAGTAAATCCCCAAGTTCAGATTTCATTTCGTTATAATCACGTTCATCGATAGCTTCAATAAGTTCGTGTGTCTCTTCAAGAGTGGCGGCTTTAATGGAATCGTGAGTTTGCTCTTTATCCCAAGGGCATTCTTTCCTCAATCTTAACATCACTTCGTAGAGTTCCTGGAATTTTTGTCCGGTCATTTTGTACCTATTTTTAGGGCAAAGATAAAGAGAATGCCAAATGATTCCAAAGATTAGTTGAATTCTAAATTTGATATATTTAAATATAAAATATGGAGAGCTTTATGATAGAGCAAAAAATCCAGGAGATTCTCGGGTACGAACTTCCAACAGCACCCAAACCGCTTGCAGCATATGTTCCGGCAAAACAAATCGATAATTATGTTTACACTTCAGGTCAGCTTCCATTTAAGGACGGAAAATTAATTGCAGAAGGGAAAGTCGGTTTAAATGTAACTGAAAAACAAGCGATAGAATGTGCCAGGATGAGTGCAGTCAATTGTTTAAGTGCGGTTAAATCAGTAATTGATGATTTAGATAAAATTGATCAAGTAGTGAAACTTGTTGTATTTGTTAACTCCGCAGTTGGTTTCTCTATGCAGCCCAAAATTGCAAATGGTGCTTCGGAGTTTATTGTTAGTCTATTTGGTGATTCCGGCAAACACGCAAGAAGCGCTGTTGGTGTAAGTGAACTGCCGATGAATGCACCGGTAGAAATTGAAATGATAGTTAAAATCAAGTAGCATTGATTGTTATTTGACTTGATTCTAAATTTTTCTGCAATTAATATTGCATCAGAATTAATTTGAAACAAATTCTTAGTATACTTAGTAAAAAGAAAAAAATTAGAGCGCCGGTGAAAAAATTATTTATAATACTGCTGTTTGCTTCGTCATTATCAATCAATGCTCAATATAAAGATCAACCTACGCAATTGGATGTGAAGAGCGGAATTGTTAAAGATTACTCGTCATCATTGTTCGGTTTTATTAATCCAAATAATTTTAAAATGAACCACTCGTTTGATATTTCTTATCAAACATCAGGGTTTGGCAATATTGCACTTACTACTTATACCAACAGCATGTTTTATAAATTTAACGACCAGTTGAATTTCCAGGCAGATATTAGTCTTGTTAACTCACCTTATAACACATTCAATGAAAATTTCTCAAAAAGTATTAATGGCTTGTATCTAAGCCGTGCACAAATTAATTATAAGCCGACCGAAGATATGACCATTATGTTCCAGTACCGGAATATTCCGGCGGCGTATTATAACCCATACAATTGGTACCGCTACGGATCTTACTACGATCCATTCTATGAAAATACCTCATTCGAGAAAGAGAGATAGAATTTTATTAAATTTCCCCCGGTAATAATTTAGGCATCTCTAAATCAGAAACACAGAATTGGAAAAAACAAATTCGAAGAAAACCGCAAAACCTCCGGTTGATCTCAGATCTTCCACAATAAATTTATTTTTAAACATTGCAATCTTTCTCCTTGGTGCAATAATAATCTTTATGTTCTATTCAATTTATGTAAAGATTGCTAATCCACCGGATAAAGTTGAGACTAATGCTCTTAATCAATCCCCATCTGAAATAATCCAGGTAGAAGTATTAAACGGCTGCGGTGTTGGCGGCGTAGCTGATCGGTTTACCGATTTCCTTCGGACAAATAATTTTGATGTTGTTAATATCGGCAACTATATTCGTTTTGATATGGATGAAACATTGATAATCGATAGAATTGGTAATATGGCAAACGCATACAAGGTAGCTAAATCATTGGGCGTTAAAAATGAAAATGTTATCCAGCAGTTAAACAATGATTATTTTCTTGACGTCTCTATTGTGATTGGCAGAGATTACTTTACATTACAACCACTTAAATGAGGTGAACGTGACTTCAACAAGATTTGCAAAAATGATCTCGGATATTATCCTCACCAAAAAAGGTTTTGATATTAAAATTTTGGATCTGCGCAAACTTTCTGCTATTGCCGATTTTTTTGTAATCTGCTCGGCAGATTCGGATAGACAAGTGAAAGCTATTGCCGACGAAGTAGATGATAAATTAAGCGAACACGGAATCAAATGTTTGCATAGGGAAGGATATGAATCTTTGAACTGGATAATATTAGACTACTTTGATGTTGTTGTACACGTATTTAAAGTTGATGCGCGGAATTATTACAACCTTGAAAAATTCTGGGGTGATGCGCCTCTGTTGATTATTGAGGACGAAGTAAAACCGGTTGTATCAGCCAAAACAAAAACACGCTCAGCTAGATCCTCAAAGAAGGAGAAATAATTGAAAAGATATTTATACGAAATATTTAATAGAGCATCTGAAAAATTAGATTATTTAAAAACTGTAGAAATTTCATTTAGCGTGCCCAATCAGCAGAGTCATGGTGATTATTCGACTAATGCGGCAATGTTGTTAACGAAACAGTTAAAAAGAAATCCGCGTGAATTAGCAAATGAAATTATATCGAGCTTAGATTATGATAAATCCATTATTGAAAAGATTGAAATTGCCGGTCCGGGTTTTATTAATTTTTATTTCACGACATCGTATGTACCGGGCATCATTAAAGAGATAATTGCTGATCAGGATCAATTTGGAAGATCAGATAAATATTCTGGTAAAAAAGCACAAGTTGAATTTGTTTCGGCAAATCCAACCGGGCCTTTGACAGTTGGACACGGACGTAACGCTGTAATAGGTGATACGGTTGCAAACATGCTCGAATGGATAGGGTACGAAGTTGAGAGGGAATACTATTTTAACAATGCCGGAAGACAAATGCGCGTTCTTGGTGATTCGGTGAGACTGCGTTACTTAGAATTATTAGGCAATAAAATTGATTTTCCCGAAGATTACTATCAAGGTGAATACATAAAAGATATAGCTAAAAAATTATTTGATGAGCATAAGAAAAGTCTTGTTAATGAAAATGCTGAAGGGCTATTTAAACAAACTGCTGAGAAAGAAATATTCAACGAGATTAACAAAACACTAAAACGGATTAATATTTTCTTCGCGAATTACTTTAACGAAAATAATCTCTACGAAAATGGAAACATAAAATCGCTGTTGGATGAATTTGAAAAAAGAGATTTATCGTATGAAAGAGAAGACGCAATTTGGCTGAAATTATCGAAGCTTGGCAACGAGGTTGATAAAGTAATTGTGAAATCGACCGGTGAACCAACATACCGTTTGCCCGATATTGCCTACCACATTACTAAGTATGAGCGCGGATATGATTTGATGGTTGATCTTTTCGGTTCGGATCATAATGCAACTTACCCCGATGTTTTAGCCGGGTTGAAAGCACTTGGATATGATTCGGACAAAGTAAAAGTTTTAATTCACCAATTTGTAACGTTAATACAAAAAGGTGAAATAGTTAAGATGTCCACACGTAAAGCAAATTACATAACTCTGGATGAATTGATCGATGAAGTTGGCAGCGATGTAGTAAGATATTTTTTCATCATGAGAAGCATTACAAGTCATCTGAACTTTGACCTCGATATTGCAAAGAAACAATCCGATGAAAACCCGGTATTTTATCTTCAGTATGCACACGCCAGGATTTCATCAATACTCCGTATGACAAAAGAAGAAGGTTTAACAGTATCAACTGATAATTTGCATATGTTAACCGCGCCGGAAGAACAAAACCTTCTTAAGAAACTTTATGAATTTCCAGATGTTATTTTATTCAGTGCTGAAAATTTTGAACCTCACCGGATATCAGTATATCTCGAAGAATTAGCTTCGTTATTCCATAAATTTTATACAGTGTGCAGAATTATTGGAAGTGAAAAGAATTTAGCAGAGGCAAGGATTGCCTTGATATTGGCTGTTAAATCGGTAATTAAAAATGGTTTAGCAATACTTGGTGTTACCGCACCGGAAAAGATGTAAATAAGTTAATAATCGCACATCCTATTGTCATTGAAATGAAATTTGTAGATATGAAAAACAACTTAACCTCACCCCTACCCCTCTCCTAAATTAGGAGAGGGTGGCCCGAAGGGTCGGGAGAGGTCGCTTAGTGATATTGAAAAATGTTTTGAATAGTTTAAGTTTTATTTTAAGTTGTAATTACTACAAGAGCGGTTCATAGAGTGGAATTTATATGCTGTTATTTATTCCAAAAGTATTATAAAGGAACTGTGTGAAAATAATATTTCCCTCTCTTATCCTAATCGAAGAAAGCATTGATATAATAAATCAGTTAATTTTTTTTATACAATTAATATGCTATAAAGGTAAGACCACAAGAAAGTATTGTTTGATAATTAGATCAAACTTAGCCAATTTGAAGTACATTAATTATCCTTGTATATGGTAAATATAAAAATGAAGATTATAGATAAAACGGGAGAATTAGCAAAAATTATTAGTCCTCGGATAGATCGAAACAAACCTATTTATAGATGGCATTCTTTTAAACATAGCTATTCAAAAGACTTAGTTGATCGTTTTATTGATGAATTTAATATAACAGATGAATCTATGGTGCTAGATCCCTTCGTTGGTGGGGGCACTACTTTACTTGCATGTAAAAATAAAAATATTAATGCTATTGGTATTGATATTTCACCCTTTTCAGTCTTTTTAAGTAAAGCAAAAACAAATAACTATAATGTTATTGAATTAAAAAGTTCTTTTAAAATAATTGAGAGTCTATTAAACCAGAATTCAGCATATAAGACCTATCCAATCCCAGATATACCTCTTATTAAAAAAGCATTTCGGAAAAATATTTGGAATGAAATTAATTTTATAAAAAATGTAATAGATAAAATAGATACTGAAAAAAACAAAGACTTTTTCTTATTAGCGTTACTTTCTATACTTGAAGAAGTTAGCAATACTACAAAGGCTGGTGGTTTTTTGAGAATAACTAAACGAACTATTAAAAGTGGGGAAGTGAAAAGAATATTTATAGAGTACTCTAAATCAATGATTAATGACTTGATGAATTCGACAATAGGTAAAAATAACACAAAAATTAAAGTTCATATTGGAGATGCACGAAGATTAGATTTAACAAATAAATTTGATGCCATTATTACATCTCCTCCTTATCCCAATCGACATGATTATACAAGGATTTATGCATTAGAACTGATCTTACATTTCATTAAAAATAATGATGAACTAAAAAAACTACGATACAAAACATTAAGATCACATGTTGAGGCTAAAGCAAGATTTGATGCTAATGAATATAAAAAACCATTGCAACTAGATAAATTAATTAACCGAATTGAGGTCAATGGTACAAATAACGGTCAAATAATTGATATGCTCTATGGTTATTTTGAAGATATGTTCCTCTGTTTAAAGGAAATGAAAAGAGCTTTAAAAAGAAATGGGAAAGTCGCTTTAGTCGTGAGTAATGTAAGATTCTCTGGAGTAAATATTTCTGTTGATGAAATACTTGGAGAGTTAGGGGAAAAAGCTGGGCTCAAATTGTCAGAGATTAGAATTGCAAGATATCGCGGTAATAGCTCGCAACAAATGAGAGATTTTAAGAAAAACAAATCAAGAGAAAGTATAATAATTTGGGATAATTAATAGAATAAAGTTATGGGTAATAAGAAAAAGGTTCTATACCTTATTGGTGCTGGGGCAACCCATAGTGAGGTGAGTTTGTATGACAGTAATATAAAATTGCTTACTAAAGATATAGCTGAAGGAATAAAAAATAAAATAACTCAGAAAAAACTCACTGGATTAGCTGATGTTGTTAATGATCTTACTGGAGAAAATATTGATATAGAACAACTCATTACTCTTTATGAAACGAGTGGATATTCAAAAAATAAAAGCATTGCGAAGAATCTTAGAAGTGCTTTTGTTAATGAAATTCAAGAAAGATTAGCTAAACTCCCTAAAGATTATAAACCGTTACTACTACGCGCTTTAATAGATATGTATGATGTAAAAAGTCTCAATGAAGAATTGCATGGATTTCTAACACTGAACTATGATTCACTGATTGAAGTAGCTTTACAAAATGTTAATGGTATGATTAATTTATTTTTATTAATAGACTATAAGAATACTAACTTTAAAAATAGATCAGATGGGATCCCAATTATTAAACTGCATGGTTCTTTCGATTGGAAAAACTTATTCCCAATTTGTCTAATAAACGAAAGTGACCATCATGATGATATCTTATGGATACCGCCAGGAGTAGTGAAAAGAAGAGAGGAATACCCATTTAGTATGCTTTGGGGAAAAGCAAAAGAGTTGTTACAATGTGATATCTTACGTGTGATAGGATGTTCATTGAATAGAAATGATTGGGAATTGGTTTCTCTGCTTCAAACGACTCAACGATTCCAGTCGAAACATAAAAGATTTACAATAGAACTGATTGACTATGATGAAGAAGGTCAAAAGAAAAAGAAAGACTATCCTTATTTGAATTTGAAGACAGTTTTTGAGATAGAAGGTTTTAAAAAACATTTATTGAAAGATATTTCGTTATCAGTTAGTGAGGAAGTAGGCAAATCAAAAGCAATAGAAGAATACGTGAACAATAAAAACAATATAAACATTTTTGAACGATGGCTGAGATGGCGTGGTGAAGAGTTAAAGGAACATAGAAAGGATATAACTACTAGCAAAAATATATTCAAAAATTTTATTGAGTATAAAAATGAAAACATTTCATGAAAATTGGACTGTTAGAAAGCTAACGGAAAATTTAGACAAAATTGAATTCCCAGAATTCCAAAGAGAACCAGCAGTCTGGAATTTAGAAAAGAAACAGTTACTTATCGATTCTATACTTCGTGAGTTTGATATTTCCGCCATTTATTTTTATAAGAAGGATAAGGTTGGGTACGATTGTATTGATGGCCGCCAAAGAATTAATGCCATTTCTTCTTATCTTGGTCTGAATGACCAAGATTTGTTTGATATTAAATTTCACCTCAAAATAAAAAATGAGATATATAATGATGGGAATAAATTTAAGGATGCGGATGATAAACGTTTTGAGAATTTAGATTCGAAATGGAAAGAAAAAATTCTAAATTATAAAATAAACGTTGTCGTGATAGAAGATGTTGAAGAAGAGAGAGAATTGAACTTGCTTTTTATTAGACTGCAGATAGCTACTATATTAAATGCTGGTGAGAAGCTCCATGCTATGATAGGAGAAATGCATAACAAAGTATTTTATGAGATTAGTAAACATGATTTTTTTAGTAAAATGAATATCCCTTCAAGGAGATATTATCAAGAAATAGTAGCCTCTCAGATAGTCATCAATGTTTTTAGTAAAAAATACGAAGAATCGTTTCATCGAGCTAGGTATGTAGATTTACAGGATTTTTTTAAACAACATACTTTATTGAACAAAGAAGACAATAATTTAATTAAATCTATTAATCGAACTCTTTCTAAGATAGTTGAAATATATGGGAACAAAATAAAAATAATTAAAAATAGAGCTGTTGCTGTTTCAGTATTTTTATTTTGTTATGAGTTATTAGAAAGTAATCTTGAAAAGGATTTGCCACAATTTGTTCGTTTTTTGGAGTTATTTTTAAGGACTCTAAAATGGCAAATTAAAAAAGGTGTACTAATGGATTCGCAATATTATAGTCTATTAAAATTTCAAACTAATATAACCCAAGCCGCAGCCGAGAAAACTGCTATTGAAAAAAGACACGATTTCTTACATGAATACTTTGAGTATTATAAGGCTAAGGAAGAAATTAAAGGCGATACTGAGTATAGAAAATCAAAAGGTGATCCAAATAAAGAAAGAAAAAATATCAAGCTGTAAAAAATAAACGATATAAAATTGTGCAATAATTCAACACACTACCGTATAATTAGTATTATTTTCTCTCCCCATGACAATTATCCTTCTTATTTGAAAGGCTTAATCCGCTAACGCAACAGAAATTGCAAATGCCTTCTTTGCACCGTTTTCTAATAGTAATCTGCCGCACTCGGCAATTGTAGCCCCGGTCGTAATAACATCATCAAGCAAAATTATTT
>DYJK01000124.1 GCA_020723165.1 Melioribacter roseus
GATAAAATAAATAATGTCTCGTATCATCAATCAATATTCGGAAGAATTTTTGGTTACGGCGATGTGCAGATTCAAACCGCGGCGGAACTCGGCGAAACAAGTTACACAAGTATTTCCAATCCGAAAAAACTGAAAGAAGCTCTCTCTATCGCACAAGAAATGTACAAAGAATCCCAGCTAAACAAACAAGCGTTTAAACTTGCAGATGCGGTCGATGGTGAAATAGGCGAAGAGATGAAAGAATGCCCGTATTGTGCGGAAAAAATTAAAGCACGCGCGAAAATTTGTCGTTATTGCGGAAGAAAATTGTAACTATTTATACACTTCGATAAACAAATCTTTCGAATCTTTCACGTTGAACTTGTTTCCGTAAAAATCTCCCGTGAATTTTATTTTTGTAAACCCGGCTGAGCGCAGCGCGCTCTCGATTTCTTTTTTTGTGTGTGGGTAATGATTTGTTGTGAACAGATCAAACTCTTTCGGGTTATTCAAAGGGAAGGAGAGAATGTTGAATTTCACATGCTCGTTTTCGAAATCATAAAAACGAATTATAACAGCGCCGTCTCTATTAGCAATATTATTGATCCGCTTTTTCTTTTTCAGAATTGCAGAATAATTAAGAATGTGCAAGAATGCTTTGCCGCCCGGCTTTAGTAAGGCAAAAATTTTTTTGAACGAGCCGGGTAATTCTTTTTTAGTAAGATGTGCAATTGTATTGCCGACAGAAACTACATTATCGAACTTGCCGTAATAATTTTTGTGAATTGTATCGAATGAAAAAACGCCCGTCTTAATTTCAACGCCGTATTTCCCGGAATTCACTTTTACCATTTCAATCATTTGGGGCGAGATATCAAAAGCAGTAACATTGTGTCCGTTCTTTGCAAGCGCGATTGAATCGAGACCGACTCCGCACCCGATATCAACGACATTCCCGTTAGCCGGAAAGATCTTTTTGTATGCATCGATTCTCAATTCCAAATTCTTTTCGAAGTCGATCATCTTATCATAAAAGCCGGAAATGCCGTCGTAAAATTTTGTTCGATCCATTATTTCTTTTTTATATAGTTGTGATAAATGCTTTCGTTTTGTTTTTCTGTAAAAACATCAAATCCTTTTTCCTCAAGAATTTTTATCAGCGGCGCCGGAATAAAAGGAGAGATCAATAAGTAAAGTTCATCGTTGTTAAGCTGGAGAACTTCCTTTGTAACTTTTGCCGCCGGATGTAATCCGTTTTCAAGATCGATGCTGATATCGTACTCAAATTTAATCTTTTCGGGAATAATCCAATCCGGTTTTTGTAACGAAGTTTTTTTATCATCTTCAACATTTATCTCGCCCTGATTTACCGCGCTTCGCAAAGCGTTTATCAATTGTGCCGTTGAAATGTTTGCAATCATTGCCGCTTGCTTTAATGTCGCAACTTTTGCAACGGTTTTCCGCAGTACGGGATTTTTTAATTTCTGAAACACCGGCGATATTCGTATCAGCTCATCTTCGAGTTCGGGATATGTGTTTAATAATTCACCGACAATTGTCTGCGGAGTGATATCTAAAAATTTATTCATAGTTTTTTCCCTTCTAAAAATATTTTGTCAATAAATCGAAAAATTATTTATCGTACTGCAAAATTCTTCTTTCGCCTTCGAGATTTCTGTATTCGTTAATGTCATGTGTTAATTCGAGTGTGCCGAGATAATTTTTATCTTTATCGCGCATGGCAAAGTAAGCGATGTGCACAAACTTGCCGCGAAGGTTGATCCAAAATTTTGCCGCATCTTGTCTGCCGCTTTTGAAGTCATCCAAAATTTGATTAACAATATGCACGCTCGAAGGTGGATGACAGTACTGAACTTGTCTGCCGAGTACGGCTTTGGGTCTGTGGAAAATTCTATCAACACCATGCGAGAAAAATTTTACTTTGTCGTCTTTATCAACAAAAGTAATATCAAACGGAAGTGAGTTGAATATCGATTCGAGTTCTTCCGGTTTTAAGTAGCCGTTCTCAAATTTTATCGTGTTGTCCGTATTTGTTTTGTTCGCTTCTTGCACAGACTGCGGCGCCCACGGTGTTTCCGGCGAGTACAAACAGTAACCGATTTCATCGCTCTGTTTGTAAATTTCATACCATTCGTTTTCGGTTAATGTATCCATGCACATCGGAAAAAGTATTTTCTCTTCTTTGTAAATCATCTCTTCAATTGATTTCAACGCCGGCGCAAAAATAAATTCTATAAACCCTTCTACGGTTTCGGCATTCGTTGTTTCTTTTGTATCGAACAATTGAAAAGCGGATTTGAGAAGTGCGCGAGTTTCATCATGCTTGCCCCACATTACCATCGGCGGACCGGTGATGTTGTGTTTCTCCATAAAAGGGAACAGAAGATTTTCTTTTCGCAGATAATGTTTCTCGATATCCATCAACGCATTAAACTCTCCGTGAAGTTTTAAAAGTATGTCGCTCGAATCAAAGTGCGGTTCGCGCACGGAGTTTTCATAAAAGATATGTTTGATGTTATCGATCACTCTGCGGATTTCATTGTTCTCTTTTATGTAAACATCAACCGGATGTCCTTCGGGAATTTCTTTTGCGAATGAAAGATCAATATTTCCTTTTAATGCATCTGTGTGAAGATCACAGAACTTTAATACTTCTTCGCGGTCGAGTCCTCCTTTGATTAATTCTTCTTCTGCCCGTACAACGTCATCGTAGGGAACAGTGCCGAGTGCAGATTTAAGTTTTGCTCTCGTTTCGTCAATTGTTTTTCCTTTGTGAAGATCAAGAATCAGATTTTTTAATTCATCGATTCTAACTCTGCTGTTGTTGATAACTTCGCTCATTATTTTTTCCTTGTTAATAATTCTTCTTCGAGTAAAATGGATTTTGGAAATAAAATATTGTTTTCGAGGTGCACATGTTTGTGCAAATCTTTTTCAAACTCTTCGAGTTCTTGATACGTTACGCGGAAAGTTGTGCACGCATCTGCCGGAAGTTTGTAATTGCTGGTCAGCGTTCTAATATTTTCTGCGGCATTTCCGGCGGTATCGTGTTCGCTTTCCATTTTTTTTATGGGAGCTTTAATTGTGCCGTATCCTTCAGTGCGCGGTCTCTCGTTAAACCTTTTTGAATCCACCAAATATTTTATGATCGGGAATAAAATCCGTTCTTCTTTTTCCATGTGGTTTAACAATTCGTTTGCCAGCGATTCAAATTCATCCAAAACATTTTTGAGAAAAGTATGTTTTGCGCCGTGCACGTTATTTAACTTTTCAAGATGAGCTGTTATAACCGGAATGATCTCTTTAATATACCCGTGATGATTGTTTACGATATACTGTGCAAGAAAATGTAAATCCCATGTCTCAAAACGCTCTTCTTCGCCGGAATTTTTCTGGAATGTATTTTCGAGTTCTTGCAAAAATTTTTCGCCGTTAATATTTTTTTCTGCAATTGCTTCATCGAGCGGACGTTTGCCTTTACAGCAGAAATCAATTCCGTATTTTTCCATTACTTCTGCCGCTTTGAAGTTTTGCAGAACTATATCTTTGATTATCATTTTCTCAAAATTATTTGCGGACGGGTTGTTTGTATTTATGTTCATATTGTCACCTCTTAATTTAATTTGTTGAATGCTTCAATTACTTCTGTTATGTCTTCGTTCAATCCGAAATGCTGGAAAGCGATCTCTCCGTTTTTATCCAGCACAGAAATAATATTTGAGTGAGAAAAACTTCCGTCTTTTTCTTTTTTGTATTTGAATCCCATTACTGCAGCCAACTCGCTTACACTATTATCATCAGCGGTGAGAAGTTTCCATCGATTCAGATTTAGTTTTTGTTTGTTTGCAAATTGCATCAATGCTTCGGGTGTGTCGTGTTCCGGGTCAATAGAGACGAGAAGAAAATTTACTTTGTCGAGATTCTCTTTTGAAATTCCGGCTTCAATTTTTTTGATATCGTTTACAATAATCGGACAAGCGTAAGTACAGCTTGTAAAAATCATTGCCATAATTTGCGGCTTGCCGCTCAATTCCGATAAACTAATTTCTCCACCGTTTTCCGTTTTCCACTTTGATTCCAATTGATAAATAGAATTTTCAGAAGATTCACTCTGTTCGGTCTCGCCGGTGCAGCAAGATTTCGTTTCATTTTTATGAGCCGCAAACACGATATTACTTTTATCTTGTTCCGGTTTTATGATGTAAGTAATTGATGCCGCAAGTGCGACAGTTAGTACAATTATTATTGTTATCATTAAATTTTTTTTCATCACTTTACTCTTTCGTTTTTATGATAATCTTTCACACAGCGGAATCCAAGATTTCTCGTTGTGTAATTTGCTTTCAAACTGCTTCTGAATGCATAACGCATAAAGGCAGAATAATTTTTGAAGTCCGATGAATTAACCGAACCGCTTCCGCAGAAAAGATTTCGTTCCAAACCGCTGTCGCCTCTCGATTCACCGGTTACAAATGCGCTGAAAAAATCTTGTGCCCATTCCCATATTAAACCGTGCATATCATAAACTCCCCAATAATTTTTCCCAATTGTTCCAATTTTCGGAAGTCTGTCTGCACTTGGTTTTGAATACCACTCTAAAATTTTTCTTAAATAATTTTCATCTTCGTAACCATTTGGGTTTATTTCGCTCGCTTGCGCGGCGTACTCCCACTCTGCAACAGTCGGAAGTCGTTTGCCTTGGCATTCGCAATATTCTTTTGCGGCAAACCACGAAACATTTGTCACCGGAGCTTTCGGTAAAATATTTTCTCCCAATTGTTCATCATTCTTCCATTGCATCAAATATGATTTATCAGCAAACAATTTTTTCACTTTCGATTTTTTCCATTTCGGATTGCTCGTAACAAATTTTAGGAAGTCTGCATTGGTTACGGCATATCTATCCATGTAGAATGAATTTACTTTTACCGATGTTTCGGAAGAATCATTTACATACAACGGTTTGTAAATTCCTCCTTTAACGAGAACCATCTTGTTTGTAACAGATTTGTTTTGCGCTGTCACGTCAACCGCTTCGTATAAAAAGAGAAATAGCAGCAATATTTTAATTACCGGGTTCATTTTGATTTTCTTGTTTTCTTAACTTCTTCGGGTGCTACAGTTACATTCGAGTTATTGAATTTTTTGTAAACGTAAGTAAGTACGGCTGCAATTTGGTCGTCATTCAAATTCTGTTGCGGCATTACGCCGTTGAATTTTTTATTGTTAACAACAATTTCTCCGGTTCTTCCGTGTACAACTGTTTTGATTGCCGCTTCTTTATTCTTCTTCAACCAATCAGAATTCAACAGCGGTGGAAAAACATTCGGCATTCCTTTCCCGTCATTCTGATGACATGCCGCGCAAGTTGAAGTGTAAACACTTTGCCCGAGACTGCTGAAATCCGGTTTTGAATTACCCTCACCTTTGTTTGCGGCTTCGAGAAGTTCCGGGTCTATTGTTGTTTCGCCGTTGGAAAATTTTGAAACGTATTCGCTTCCGCCGTTTTGATTATTTATTTCCCCGGTAATCGGGTTAACGTTTGATTCGCCGCTCGATAAGTAGCCGCTGTAAATGTTATCGGCTTGCTTGCCGGAGTAAATTGTTTTGTTGTCTTTCCCTTTCACATCGAGCATACCAAGTGCACCTTTATTGAACGCGCGGAAGATTGAGTGATCAACAAGAATGAATCTGCCCGGTACATCAACGGTGAATTCAACAATCGCAGACCCTCCGGCTGGAACTAGGGTTGTCTGCACGTTTTTTTGTGATGCAAGTGTTCCGCCTTCGCTGTACACGAGATCAAAAATTTCTCCGATCACATGAAAAGAAGAAATTAAATTCGGTCCGCCGTTACCGATGTACAATCGAATCTTTTCACCTACATTTGCTTTGAGTGATTTATCGCCAACGAGCGCGCCGACCGAACCGTTAAATACAACGTAATCGGGTGTTTCTTCAATTGCTTTTGATGTACTGAACGGCTGCAAACCCGGTGTGCCGTAACTTCCTTCGGTGTAAAACTCACTTTGCATTACGTAGTATTCTTTATCAACCGGTGGAAGTCCTTCTTTCGGTTCGACTAAAATTAGTCCGTACATTCCGTTTGCGATATGCAAACCAACCGGCGCCGTAGCGCAGTGATAAACATAGAGTCCCGGATTAATTGCTTTAAAAGAAAAGATTGATGTATGCCCCGGTGCGGTGAATGATGAAGCTGCACCTCCGCCCGGACCCGTTACTGCGTGTAAATCTATATTGTGAGGAACTTTGCTTGTCGGATGATTGTGCAGATGAAACTCTATCAAGTCACCTTCACGTACACGTATAAAACTTCCGGGCACATCTCCGCCAAAAGTCCAGAATACATATTCAACTTCTTCGGAAAGCGGTTTTACTACTTCGCGTACTTCGAGATCAATAATTACTTTCGTTGCATGTCCACGTGTTATCGGCGGAGGAACGAAAGGTGCTTGTGTTAACTTTGCATGTTCAACACCAACAATCTCATCGGAAGAACCCGATTCACAGCTAATTAAAATTATGGCTAATAATATAGCCGGTAATTTTTTGCTCACTAGTTTTATAGTTTGAAAAGGGGTAAACATAACTACCTCATTAAAAAAAGAATATATTGTCCGATTTAATTTCAAAAAAATATCTGTTCTGTTTTTGTTACTGAACGATTAAATAGAAAAAGAACGGCAAAAGTATAAACAGATAAATATTTCTGATTATAAAATACATCATGTCTTCTTTGTTGTCAAGTAAAAAAATGAGCATGTCCGATTTAAGGAAGTGAAATTCATAAATAAAAAAAGCCGGGTGAAATTTTCTTCCCGGCTTTAATAGAAAGGTAACAAAAAGATTATTTCATTTTTACTACGCGCATTTCTTCGGCTTTCTCTTTTATTTCCTGAAGGTCGCGTTTCATTTCGCTCCAGCCGTACCATAAAGAATAATCCGGGTTGTTATGGAACGCTCCTTGAAATGTTCTCATTCTATGTTCGAGGAACATTACAAACAATTTTTGTTCGATAGCAGTCGGTGCATCGTGGAAAGTTAATAGCAAAGGATAATCGAACGGGTAAGCCGCCGGCTTCGGAATGATTTTGTCTTTGTACAATCCGGCTACTATACTTATTGCTTCTGCCATCAGATGATCGGCATCTTTAATTAGATCATCACCTTTTTGCAATTCGGCTTTAACATAATTTTCTGAATGGCAGTCGCTGCATACTTTTATCATTTTATCTCTTTCACGCTGCCAATCTTCTTGAGATAATCTTGCAACATCTGCAGCTTTAACTACATCAACAAGTTTTGTCGGTTTGCCTTCGGGATCCAAAACACCAAGTGCTTGAAGGATTGTTACTCTGTCGTCAGTCCATTGTTTGTCTTCCGGCATTGGCAAACGTACGGCTAAAAATCCCCACGCGGTTCGTACTTCGTGATTCCCTTCCGGCATGTGACAAGTTTGGCAAGTTGGTGCGGCTGTATTTGCCGGTAACACACCGGTTTGTTTCAACATGTAACGTACGCCGTGTTTTGAACCGGAATACATTTCCCATTGCGGATGATCGAAACCTTGATGACATGTCTGGCAAGCTTGCGGCTGCTGTGCTTCAACTTTGCTGAATGTGTGGCGCGTATGACATGCATCGCATGAAGCGTGACCATACATCGATCCGTCGGCTTTCAACTTCTTAATTTCTTCTTCACTCTTCAAACCGACTTTGTGGCATCCGCCGCAGCCTTTCATTCCTTGAGTCATTGCCAACGGAAGCGCGTGTGTTGTTGGCATTGCATTCATTGCCGCCCAGCTTGCCGAGTGTTTCCCTTTTTTGAATTGTGTTACTTGCGTTTCGTGGCAAGTAGAGCAAGTTTCCGGAGTCGGCAATTTTACTTTTGCAACATCCGCTTCGGATTTGTGATCTTCACCGTGACAAACAGTGCAGTCAACATCGTTTTGTGAGTGCTTGCTTGTCTTCCAGTCAGAAACTATTTGCGGTGTAACTTTACTGTGGCATTCAACGCAGTTCTGTGCATAAATCGTACCCGCAAATGATAGAATTGAAATAACAAAAAAGATCTTCTTGAACATTTTTGATCTCCAATATATTTATGTGAGGAATTGATTCCTTAACACAGTTCCGTCGATTCCGATAACGACGGCGTTAACCGGAATCGCACGTTCGGCAAATTCAACTGCTTGCATCGCAAGTTGAACGAGTCCGCTGCAGCACGGAACTTCCATTACCAAAACAGTTATCGAATTTATTTTTGCATCGTTAATCATCGAGATCAATTTATTTAAATAGACTTGCTTGTTTGAATCGAGTTTTGGACATGCGATAGCAATACTTTTGTTTTTCAAAAAGTCTGAATGAAAATTTGCGTATGCGAACCCGACACAATCTGCGGTGAGAAGCAGATCGGCATTCTTATAATATGCGGCTTGAGGAGATACGAGATGAAATTGAATAGGCCATTGTCGGAGTTCAGATTCAACTCGTGCAGAAGAATTTTTTTCGGAAGAATCTCTTTTGATTTCTTTCTCGGCAGAACCCGGGCATCCGCAATGCAAATGTTCAATCACTTCATCCTCAAGTTCGATTTCCAAACCGATTGAATCAAGGTAATCGAGCGCTTGATTATAATATTCCATCTCGCCGTGGTCTTTCAAATGTTTTAAATGAGCAGAGATAACATTTCTTCCGCCGCGCACGATGTATTCCATAACTTTTTTTTCATTGTACGGTTCGGCTTCGCGTTCTTCAATTGTAATTGCCGATTGCGGGCATTCGCCGATACATGCACCGAGCCCGTCACAAAATAAATCGCTGATCAATCTTGCTTTGCCGTCAATAATTTGAAGTGCGCCTTCGGCACAAGCTGGCACACACACTCCGCATCCGTCACATTTTTCCTCATAGATTTTTATGATCATTCTCACCATAAAGAGTCCCATTTGTAAATCAGATAAAATTTTCTGATATTAAGATATTGAAATTTGCTGCTTAATCAAAGTGGAAAGCATTAAAAATGAGCAAAAAATACATAAAAAATTCGGACACGCCGATCCAAAAAATGAGATTCATTGTTCAGACTGTTTTTACATTGCTATGTTTTTGGATTGGAATCGAGTTTTGGCAGTTTATTACTTATTTAGAGACAAATGGAGCTGCCGGTTCCGTATATAGACCATCCGGAGTGGAAGGATTTTTACCCATATCAGCGTTGATGAGTATCGTCTATTTTTTTTATACTGGTGATATACACCAGGTTCATCCAGCCGGTTTCTTTATTCTGCTTGCTATTATTGGTGTTTCATTTGTATTTGGTAAAGCATTCTGCAGCTGGCTTTGTCCGGTCGGATTTTTATCCGAACTTGTTGGAGATTTTGGTGAACGGATGTGGAAAAAAATTTTCAAGAAAAGAGTAAAACTTCCGAAAGTTTTAGATTATCTGTTAAGAAGTTTGAAATACATATTGCTTCTGTTTTTTGTATATGCAGTTCTTTCGATGAGTGAAATTGCACTCTACTATTTTTTGAGCGGATCGTACAACATCATGGCAGATGTGAAGATGTGGTATTTTTTTGCAAACATTTCCAGGTTTGCACTGATTGTAGTTTTTGTTCTGTTTATCCTTTCGATTTTGATAAGAAGTTTTTGGTGCCGTTACTTGTGTCCTTACGGCGCTTTGCTTGGGTTGATTGGTTTTTTAAGTCCGGCAAAGATTAAAAGAAACCCGGTAAGCTGTATCGACTGCGGTTTGTGTGCAAAAGCTTGTCCGTCATTTATAAAGGTAGATAAAATTCTCACTGTCCATTCGGATGAATGTACATCGTGCATGAGCTGTGTCGATGCTTGTCCCGTTGCCGATACTTTGGAAGTAAGAAATATTTTCACAAAAAAGAAAGTAAACAAAAAACTTATTGCCATAGGAGTAGTTTTAATCTTTATTGCAATTACGGGATTTGGTATTTTAACCGGCAATTGGAAGAACAATGTTCCAAAAGAAACATATTTGGAATTACGCAAAAATATGGAATCGATAGGGCATCCAACAAGTACTGCGGATATTCAGGAACTGAATAAAGCATCGGAAGAGGAAAAAACTAATGAGGATAAAAAAACCAGGTAAAAATTTTATTGTGAAATTTATCTCTGCGTTGATTCCACCAGAGCAGTGGAAATTTGCAGTCATAATTGTTCTCGGAATATTTGTTGGTCTCGCCATTTATGTTTTTTACATCTCGAATGCAGTATCATATTTATCCGACGATCCGCAAACTTGTGTAAACTGCCATGTAATGAACAGTTATTACGCAACATGGGAACGCGGAAGTCATGGACGAGTTGCAACTTGCAACGACTGTCATGTTCCGCAAGATAATTTTATCAGCAAGTATTTGTTCAAAGCAAACGACGGATTGAGACACGCAACGTATTTTACGATGAGATGGGAACCGCGAGTAATTCAAATCAAACAAGCGGGCAAAGATGCTGTTCAAAAAAATTGCATCCGCTGTCATAACGATTTGGTTCACCCAATTGGAATTCGTTCGATCAACAACAAAAGTGTTCAAGATCAAACGGAAAAATATTGCTGGGAATGTCATCGCGATACACCACACGGAAGAGTTAACAGTTTATCATCAACTCCGTATGCGAATGTTCCGCAATTGAAACCGGTTGTTCCCGAATGGATTGAGAAAACTTTCACACAGATAAATCAAAAAGAAAAATAAATTTTAAAACGCCAACACTTTGAAAGGAAACTGACATGAAAGCAATTACAGAATTAATCAAAGAGAAACCGTGGTTTGGGTGGGTTTTATTTTTGGCTACGATAGTAATTGTATTTTTAATTGGATTGTTCGCATCAACAATAGTTGAAAGAAGGGGCGAGTCATTTACACTTCAGCAAGTTAAACCGATAGCCGAATGGGAACCGCGCAACGAAGTGTGGGGAGAAAATTATCCGCGCGAGTACGAAACATATTTGC
>DYJK01000125.1:0-8414 GCA_020723165.1 Melioribacter roseus
CGGTTGTATTATCTACTTCTCCCCATATATCATGGATATCTATATTCGTTCCACTTTCTATTTTCTCCCACCAGTTATTGTTATAATGAACGATACTGCCTTCATTACCAACTACGTATATATCTTTATCCGATGAAGCCCAAATTTTATTTATGGCACCGTTTAATAATGGATTTACTCCGCAATCCAGATAAACGTTACTGCCATCAAACCACCCAACACTACCACCGTTAGTTATTATTATATTGTTTGCTGAAAAAGCCCAGATTGCCCTTAGCAGAGGATACTCAACAGCACTGCAATTTCCATAATATTTTATTCGCTTTAATTCCCATTTACTTCCATCCCAATGTACAGCGTTGTATGGAAAAAATTCGTCATTACCAATTGAATCTTTAATATATATTTCACCTACTACCCAAATATTGTTTTCATCAATTATTGCTATATCCTTCAATACACTTGAACCTCCGCCGCCGCCAAATGTGTACTTCTCCCATGTAAAATTGTGACTTGTTAGTGACATTGTTGTTATACTTACTTCACTACTTTCGCTTACTAATGTACCTTTCTCGGTTAACTTTGCTTTGTATTTGTAAACCGTGTTTTCGGTTAAACCGGTATCGGTTATTGCCGTATCGGTTTTACTTGCGGTAAAGCTTATTACTGTTTGTCCGTTTCTTTCAATTACTACTTCTCTATCACTAGAAGGTTTATCTATTTGTATACTCAAATATGCTTCTACTACTGCGGCATCAATTTCAGATATCTTAATGTTGCCAGCTAATGGCGGCGGTTCTGTTGTGTTGCAGCTTAGTAATGTCAGCATTACTAAAAATATTGGGAGCGCTGTTTTTTTCATTTCAACACCAATAATTAATCGGTTAATCTTTTAGCAGAATTTACTTCTTTTACATTAATTCCAAAATGCACTTAATATTATCTTTCTTTTAAGAAATATTTTGTTATAGATTTGTCACAATCAACTACATAAACAATTTATACCCCACTAAAACTTACCTACAATAAATAAGAAAAAATATCGTAGTGTTACTAAAAATTTTTTCTTTGTTTATAGAACAAAAACAAGGATTTACAAAAAGAGAGTTGCAATCATATTCCAAAACGATAGTAACACTACCATGCTTTTCGTAGTTCTACTATTAAGCTATAAAGATAATTTTCATGCATAAAGAGTTTAAATTTTTGCACCGGACAAATAATGAGTTATATCACAAAGTGTTTTAAAATAACAAACCCACTAATTAGTGGGCTTGCTATTATTATTTGAATTCCTTTTAAGGAATATTACGCTATATATCTTCCGCGTTTCAAATAATGCGTATGCAATAGTTCGTGAGAAAGATGACCGCAAGGTCCCTCAGTTAAGAACTCTTGATAGATCTGTACAACATGAGGATTATCATGTGACTTTCTGAGTTCAAGCGATTCATCTTCAGCATAAATTGCTTCAGCACGTTTCTTACGAATTTCAGGAGTAGTTGGAATCGGTTGACCGCCGCCGCCAAGACATCCACCGGGACAAGCCATGAACTCTATGAAATGGCATTCTGAGAATTTACCACCGGCTTTAATATCATCCATAATTTTTTTGGCATTTGCTGTACCGTGTGCAACTGCAATCTTAAGTACCGCACCTTTCAACCAATCCCAATTGGGTACAAGATGTTTAAGTAATTCCGGAACCGGCCCAACTTTATCCCCAATCGGAATTTCCATGTATTTAATTCCTTCAAATCCGCGAAGTGGAATAATGTTTGCCTTCTCAAAGATATCTTCAGTCTTTTTACCAAGAACAAATTCAACAACAGAACGGATAGCAGCTTCCATAACGCCGCCGGTTGCGCCAAAAATTAATCCGGCACCCGAAGCTTCGCCAAATGGATTATCAAAATTACTCTTTGGCATTTCAGGCAAATTAATACCGGCTTCTTTGATCATACGAGCCATTTCACGTGTTGTCAAACCGTAATCAACGTCTTTATAACCGCTATCGTGCATTTCCGGTCTGTTACATTCAAATTTCTTTGCAGAACATGGCATCAGTGCAACAGAAACAATATTTGCCGGGTCGATACCGGCTCTTTGTGCGTAGAATGTTTTGATGAGTGCACCAAACATCTGCTGTGGTGATTTTGCCGAACTTAAATTATCGATATACTCCGGATAATAATGTTCCAAGAATTTCACCCAGCCCGGTGAGCATGATGTAAATTGCGGCAATGCAACACTTTCTTTTTTAACGAGTGCTTTGTATAAACGCAAAATTAATTCGGTACCTTCTTCAATAATTGTTAAATCAGCAGTAAAGTTTGTATCGAATACTTTATCAAACCCAATTCTCTTTAACGCAGTATTTAATTCGCGTGTCATTGAATGACCGGCTCCGAGACCAAATTCCTCTCCGATTGCTGCACGCGGCGAAGGTGCTGTTTGAATTATTACATGTTTTGTCG
Organism: Melioribacter roseus; assembly: GCA_020723165.1. GTDB lineage: Bacteria > Bacteroidota > Ignavibacteria > Ignavibacteriales > Melioribacteraceae > DYJK01. The sequence continues at coordinate 2,478 of DYJK01000125.1, forward strand.
GGTCATCAATTGCTGCCCATATTTCATCGGATGGATCATTAGCCCGTAATGCAGCAGTAGGACATCTGTTAATACATTGACCGCAATTAATACAAATTACATCAGCCAACGGTTTTTCCAGGAATGTTCCTATATGTGTATTATCACCTCTATCAACAGCTTCAAGAACACCAACTTCTTGCAGATCGATACAAGTTCTTACGCATCGTTTACACAAAACACACTTACTCATATCACGGACAACCGAATAAGAAGATTTATCAACTTCATATTTTGGTTTTTCGACATGTCCAAAAGTATAACTATCAACACCATATTCTTTTGCCAGGTTTTGCAATTCACATTTACCGTTCCTGAAACATGAATAACATTCACCGTAATGTTCGCTCAAGAGAAGATCGATGATGTGTCTTCTTGCTCTTCTTACCATTGGTGAAGAAGTTTTTATTTTCATCGGGTTGGTAATAGGATAGGCACAAGAAGCTTGAAGAGTTCTCATACCTTCAACTTCTACAACACAAATACGGCATACACCGGCTACGCAAAGATCATCATGATGGCAGAGTGTAGGAATTGATATACCATTCATCTTGCAAGCTTCGAGTATTGTTGTACCAAGCGGAACCGCAACTTTCTTTTCATTTATTTCAATAGAAACCATCCCTCCAATTGCCGAAGTATCTTTCGGTTTCTCTACAATTAGCGGTGTTTGACTAACCGGCGCTCTTAAATCACCTTTACTTTCCATGTGCACCTCCGTTACCATTGAATATTTCTTCTTTGAAGTTTTCTAATATTGAAATAAATGAGTTGGGACTTGACTGACCCAATCCGCATTTTGATGCAACTTGCATCGTTCTGCCAAGTTCTTTTAGTTGATTGATATAGTTGAAAGTAAACTCACCTTTTTCAATCATCTCAACACCTTCAAGCAGTTTAGTATTCCCTATTCTGCACGGTGTACACTGTCCGCAAGATTCTTCTACAAAAAATTCCATAAAGTTCTTAAGAACATGCAGCATATTTCTGCTTTCATTAAAAATCATAATCGATCCGCCGGTAGCAGCATCTTCATAAGCTAAAGTCCTATCAAATTGCGATTTAGGAATACATGTTCCCGAAGCACCGCCGACTTGTACTGCTTTAGTATTTCTTGCACCTACTAAATCGAGAAGTTCCGATATTTTAGTCCCCCACGGTAATTCATAAACACCCGGTCTTCCGCAATCACCCGATACAGAAAATAATTTTGAACCGGTCGATCTATCGGTACCGTATTTTTTGAACCATTCACCACCCTTAACAATTATGTGTGGAACCGAAGCCAAAGTTTCTACATTATTAACAACGGTCGGTTTACCCATATAGCCGGTATTAACCGGGTACGGCGGACGGTTGCGCGCTTCACCCCTATTTCCTTCAAGTGATTCAATCAAAGCTGTTTCTTCTCCGCATACGTAAGCCCCTGAACCGAGCCGTATCGATATATCAAAATCAAATCCTTCTTTACCAAGAATATTTTTACCAAGCAGATTATCATTTCTCATTTTGGCAAGATAATCTTCTAATGATTGTAAAATATATTCATACTCACCGCGCAAATAAACTATACCGTGTTTTGCACCAATTGTATAACCGGCAATTACCATCCCGTCAAAAACCAATTCGGGATATTCAAGAAGAAGAACTCTATCTTTAAATGTTCCGGGTTCACCTTCATCGGCATTACAGATAATATATTTTTGACTCGATATTGCCGCGGCAACTATATTCCATTTTGTTGCTGTAGGAAAACCGGCACCACCGCGCCCTTTTAACTTTGAATCACGCAATTCAAACAACACTTCTTCACGTGAAATTGAAAGGAGTCTTTTTATTCCTTCGCCACGAGAGTATTTTGAAAATATAACTGCACCTTTTCTTTTAGTTTTTTCCATAGCCGCCTCACTTCAACCCGTTTAGAATTTCAATTGCTTTTTCCGGTGTAAGTTTATAATAAACGCGTTCATTAATGATCATCGCCGGACCTTGATCACACATACCCACACAATTTGCATACTCAAGTGTGAATTTATTATCCTTACTTGTCTCACCGAATTTAATTCCCAATTCTCTTTCAATCGACTTAGCAACCGCCGACTTACCTTGCATATCGCAAGAAATAGTCTGGCATAAACGGATTATATTTTTTCCTTTAGGTTTTGTATTCAAGAACGCATAAAAAGAGATAACACTAAATACTTCTACCGGGTGAATATCGAGCAAGCGAGCAACTTCTTGCTGTGCAAAATCGGGAATGTATTTGTGTTTGCGTTGAATATCCTGAAGAATAGATAATAATGAAGATCGTTTGCTTCCGTATTTTTCTACAAGCTGCTCGATCTCTTCAGTCATCGCATTTTTTTCTGTAACGAGCATAATTATTTAACCTCCTTCAAATGGAGTAAGTTTTCAACTTTTTCGACAAGTTCTTCGGGTGATATCGGCTTCTCAACAAAATCATCTACCGGTACAATCTCACTTTTGTCGAACTCCATTCCAATTGCTTTGGATACCGATGTGTACATTAGTATCGGGATTTTAATTCCATCCTTTCTAAATTTTTGAGCAAGATAAAATCCGTCATCCGGTTCTTCCATCATTACATCGAGAATGATCAAGTTTGGTTTTCTCTCCTTTACAATCTTGTAACCATCGGTCGTATTTGTAGCAGTTACAATATCATGTCCTTTAGATTTAAGAACCAAACTGCTGGCATCAAGGATATCAATATCATCATCGATGATTGCTATTAACGCCATGTTAACTCCTATTAGTTAGTTTAGATTTATGGGTAAATTAATTGTGAATGTTGTCCCGACTTCAAATTGCGAATCAACTTCTATTTTACCATGATACGATTCAACAATGCGTTTAACAATACTTAATCCCAGACCGGTACCGCTTATACCTCTTGTTCTATCGTTTTTAATTCTGTAAAACTCACTGAATAGTTTCGATCTTTCTTCCGGCTTCATCCCTATCCCGGTATCGCTGATTTGCAGAATTAAATAATTTGGTGATGATCCCAGTTTAATCCCGATCGAACCATTTTCTTTATTATACTTAATTGCATTACTCAATAGATTGGAAATAATTCTTGTAATATCATTTTGATCGGCTTGTATGGCCGGTAATTTTTCCTCAATGTTTTTTTGAACGGTAATATTTTTCTTCTTAATCTCAAGTTCGAGCATTTGCAAAACGTTGCTAAGTATATCCTTAACTTTTATGTTTTCAATTTCTCTATGCTTTGTCCTTAGTTCCATCCGGGAAATATCAAGCAGATCATTCACTAGATCGGTTAAACTTTTTAACCTGACAATCGACCTTTTGAGATAATCTTTCCGTTTTTCCTTTTCGACATTAATAGTATCATCGACAATAATATTTAAGAATCCCTGGACAGCCGCTAATGGAGTTTTCATTTCATGGGCAACCATCGAAACAAATTGTGATTTAATCACTTCAATTTTTTTGAACTCTGTAATATTGCCGAGTGTTACAACAACACCGGCTAAGGAACCATCGGGATGAGGAACCGGAGTACAAGCTGCTTCCAATATCAATTCATTATTTGGTTTGATTTCTATTTGTACAGTATAAGTCTTCAAAAGAAATGTATCATTTGAAAATATTGTTTTAACAACAGCAACAATTTTTGACGGCAGCTTATCTATAACATTCTCACCGATATTTATTTCACGGATATTTAAATATTTAAGTGCTGCATAATTATAGTAAGCAAGTTCACCGTTTTTATTTAATACCAGGACACCTTCATTTATCGATTTAATAATCGCGTTTAAGCGTGATTTTTCGCTTGCCAGCTCAAATAGATTTTCTTCACGTTCTTTTTTTAGTCTTTCTGCGCTTAGTATTAACTCTCTTTGTTTAATCCCTTGTTCAATCTGGTAAATAAATTCTTCCGGTGTAAACGGTTTTGGAATATAACCGTAAGCACCTATCCGGGTAGCTTGAATTGCTGTTTCGTAACTGGCAAAAGCAGTTGCAATAAAACAAACTGTATTAGGATAAACATTTTTGATTTCTTTCAGCACTTCCAAACCGTCAATATCAGGCATTCTAAGATCAATAACTGCAATGTCGAATTCTTTAGATGTACCGAGTTTAATTCCTTCGTTCCCGTTTTCAGCAGCAGATACGGCATATCCTTCTTCTTCAAGCAAGCGCTGAGTACCTAATCGGAGACCTTTCTCATCTTCAACTATTAAAATATTTGATTTAGAATTTTGCACAACCAATAACCATTAGTGTGTAGCTTCTACATAATTTTCAAGTTTTGATATTAGTTCTTCAACAACAACCGGCTTATGAATAATACCGTCACATTTAATCCATTCTTTTTCTTCTTTTGTTGCTGCACTGAATTTAAACCCGGTTTCGTATGTTGCCGATGTAAGCATAAATACCGGTATGCTTTTGCCATAAGAAGATTTTTTAATTTTATGGCAGAGCACAAAACCGGAATCCATTTGTTCCATAATTAAATCAACAATTACTGCATTGGGTCTCTCCTTCTGGAATATTTCCCAGCCCTCTTTACCGCTTTCAGCAGTAACAACACTAAAACCTTTTGATTCAAGCAATAATTTATTTTGTTCAAGAAGGTCTATATCGTCATCAACCAATAAGATTTTCTTTAATTTGTCTGATATCATTTCTTCGCCTCGTTAATTCATAATCATGTTTATAATTTTTTGTGTAAGTGGAAGTGTTATTGTAAAATTTGTTCCTTTATTAATAACACTTTTTACTTTAATATCACCTTTATGCATTTTAATAATACCGTAAGCAATAGCTAATCCAAGCCCGGTACCCTTTCCCATTTTTTTTGTAGTAAAAAAAGGTGTAAATATTTTATTAATATTTTCCGCCGGTATGCCGCAGCCAGTATCAATAATTTCTGCGTATAGCTTATCCTCAACAATTTTTAAATTAATGTTAACAATTTTTATTTCGCTCGATTCCAATGCTTCACAAGCATTCGAGATTAGGTTCAAAAAGATTTGTTTAAGTTGATCAGGATCGGCTTCGATCGACGAATTTGCAGATTCATCATTGATAATGAATGATACGGATGAACATTCCGGTTTGAATTTAATCATTTTAACAACGTTGTTAACTAATTCCCCAATTACAACATTCCCCAGTTTCAATTTCCCTTGTCGTGCAAAATTCAACAGATTGGAAACTATATTTTTACACCGGTTAGCTTCATCAATAATTAGTTTTAAATCTTCTGTACTCTGTTCATCGGGATTTACATTTTCAATTTTTCTTTTCAGCATTGAAGCATATAACATTATAGAGCCGAGCGGATTATTAATTTCATGGGCAACCCCGGCTGCCAGTTGCCCTATCGATGCTAACTTCTCTGCACTTTGGAGTTGTTCCTGGGTTTCTTTGATCTCTTTATTTACCAATTCAAGTTTATCAATGAGGTAAGGAAGGCACATTTCTTCTTCTGCTAAATCTTTGGCAATCGCAATTGCGTACTCTCTGCATGTGGGGTAGCCGCAAGAACCGCAGTTTAATTCGTCTGATTTAGTATGCTTATTTGTACGAGAAAGAATTTCCTTGATATCCTCTTCGGTAGGCATCGGTCTGCGTTGATTTTTATCTTGAAATTCCCTCTTTAAATCAAGATCACGATTATTATAAAGTGTACTTTTCCATTCAAGTTTATCGAACGAATTAATGTTGTCGTTGACATAATTAATCACTTTTTCGCGTTTGGAATAAAATGTTAAATCGGAATCGATAGCCGGGCCATTAATACATCCTTCGCAAAAAAGAATATCAATTAATTTGGAATTTATTTTTTTATCCGCTATTTCCCGGATTATTTCGTCAACACGATTTTTTCCTTCAACA
>DYJK01000125.1:8424-10968 GCA_020723165.1 Melioribacter roseus
TTTTAAGAATATCATCGGAGATATCGGCTGTTTTGAGTAAACCCCCGGATAGCGGATATGATTTTCCAAGATAAGCATGCGGAGAATCTAATTCCGTTTCTTTAAGAGAATCTAAATTTATATTCAAGTCTTCAAAAATATTTTTTAATTCTTTGAATGTAAGAACAGCATCAACAGCACCTTCTACTATTTCATCTTTATATTCACTTTTCTTAGCGATGCATGGACCGATAAACACAACTTTTGTTTCACTCCCAAAATTCTTTTTCAAATATCTACCCATTGCAATCATTGGAGAGACGATAGCCGCAAGGTTTGGAATCAGCTCGACATAATATTTTTCAATCCAGTTATAAACTGCCGGGCAAGCACTGCTTATAATAGTTTTATCATCTTTTCTATCAACATACTCGCTATACAGTTTACTGATTAGATCAGCACCGAATGCAGTTTCTGTTACTTGTTTGAACCCGATTAATCTTAATGCAGTTGCAACTTTATTATAGTTGTTCGGAAATGAAGCCGGGAAAGAAGGCGCAATCATTGCAACAGCATTACCGCCTGGCAATATTTCTCGGAGAACATATTCAGCATCACTTAATACTGCCTTGGCATTTTGTGAGCATACTTTAACACAGTGGCCGCAGCTTATACATCTTTCGCTTATCACAACAGCTTGACCGTTAATAACTTTTATGGCACGTGCCGGGCACTCCCTTATACAAGAGTAACATCTTTTACAGCGCTGGCCAATTGTCGTAACTATTCCCGGTAACATAATATTATGATCGTTTATGCTTCTTCTAAAATCTTTTTTCTGTTAATATATGTAGTATGCAAAATTTCATGAGCAAGATGGCTATTCGGTTCACCGAGAAATTCTTTATATATCTTCTTTACAGATTCATTCTCGTGCGATCTTCTGTTTTTCATTTTATCATCAATATCATATAAAGCTTGAACACGTTTTCTAACTTTTTCAGGTTTTTGATGAATCGGCTGTCCGCCGCCGTTTATACATCCGCCAGGACACGCCATCACTTCAATAAAATGATATTTAGATTCACATTTTTCAATTTCATCAAGAACTTTATTCACATTGCCGATACCATTAACAACTGCTACATTAATAACATTGCCGTTGATATTAACCGAACTTTCTTTTATTCCTGAACTTCCACGGATATCATTTAACTCGAACGAAGGTAATTCGCTGCCCGATAATTTGAAGTAGGCGGTACGTAATGCCGCTTCCATTACACCGCCGCTCGTACCAAAAATAGCGGCAGCACCGGTCGATTCACCTAAAGGATTATCAAAATCGTCTTCCGGTAAATCGTTGAAATCAATTCCGGCAACTTTGAAAAGACGCACCAATTCCCTTGTTGTTAATACTGCATCAACATCCGCTAAATGTTCTTCCGTTAATTCGGGTCGATCCGATTCGAACTTTTTAACCGTGCAAGGCATCACCGATACAACAAAAATATTTTTGGGATCAATACCCATTTTTTTTGCATAGTAAGTTTTCAGCAATGCACCTTCCATTTCATGAGGTGATTTACACGATGATACGTGAGCCAATAATTCAGGACGGTTTTGTTCAATGTATTTTACCCAACCCGGGCAGCAGCTTGTGAACATCGGGAGGGTTTCATTATTTGATATACGATGGATAAGCTCATTAGCTTCTTCAATTATCGTAAGATCCGCGGCAAAGTTTGTATCAAATACTTTTTTGAATCCGAGCCTTTTTAACCCGGTAATTATTTGTCCGGTTACATTTGAGCCCGGTGGTAAGTTATACTCTTCACCAAGTGATGCCCTTACTGCCGGAGCGATTTGTGCAATTGTAAATTTTGTCTTATCATTAATTGCATTCATAACTTCTTTAGCATGGCTCTTTTCTCGCAAGGCAGCCGTTGGACAAACTAAAATACATTGTCCGCAAAGGATGCAGTCACTTACATTTAATCCTTTATTGAAAGGAGTGGTTACATTACTAACAAATCCTCTGTTCGTAAAATCAATCGCACCGATTTTTTGAATTTCTCCGCATGTTCTAACACATCTGCCACATAGAATACATTTAGCCGGGTCTCTTTCCATCGATGCACTCGAAATATCAATCGCATGGTCTTTCTTTTCTCCAACATAACGATGCTCTCGAATGCTGTATGTTTCCGATAGGTCTTGCAGTTCACAATTTTTATTTCGTACGCATACTAAACAATCTTGCGGATGATTTTCTATCAGCAACTCAATTATTGTTTTTCTTGCAATTTTAACTCTTGGTGAATTTGTTTGAACTTTCATTCCTTGCATTACCGGGTAAGCACAACTTGGTGTTAGTCCTCTCATTCCATCTATTTCCACAACACAGATTCTACAAGCACCGGTCGGGAATAAATCTTTCATATGACATAGTGTTGGGATATGAATACCAACAGATTTTGCCGCTTCAAGAATAGTCATCCCTTCTTCAGCTTTTACTTTTAGATCATTTATTGTTAATTCAACCATTTTTTTCTCCAAGGCAATATC